>CAMWQA010000067.1 GCA_947176265.1 uncultured Clostridia bacterium
TTATCATACAGAATGGTATTATACAGTGGAAAGAAATTTTTCAACTTGCAAATTCGCATTGTGCAATCTGAGGAAAGGGAGGTATTGTAAGTTGCACAGGTGAGTATAACGACTTGGATATTTAAAGTAAATTTTTGATGCTTTGGATAAAAAGGGCATATACCATTTTGGTAGAGTCTAATACGTTGTTAAGCAAGTTTTGGTATACGGTATAGCCAATTCAAAATAATGAATAAATTTCATTTTTATGAGTTCCTTTTATCGTTAAATAACGATTCTAAATATTGTTTTCGTGTCTTATATCAAACTTGTTGGGCATATATTGCGATTACTATTTAAGTATGAATGTGTTTAAGATTTATTCTTTATCGTTTGCAATTTAAAAATAAGTAAGTCCGCTGTAGAGTATCTCAATATAAAAAAATAGGAGGTATAAACATGTCAAAAATTATTGTTTTAATTGATGGCGATAATCTTAGCGGTAACTGTACGAATCAAATTATTCAAGAAGCCAAGAGGTTTGGAGAGATTTATGAATTGCATTGCTTTGCAGATTTTCTCAAAAGACCAAATTGGAAAAGTGGATATTATGAGTGTGGAATGAAACTTCATTTTGTTCCTGGAATTGAGAACAAGAGAAGTGAAACAGACCCTAATACGTCTGACATTGAGTTGTCGGTATTTGCAATGAAAAAACTCTATGAATGTCCTGAAATAGACGCATTTATAATTGTAGCAGATGACAAGGATTATATTCCGCTCGCAAAAGCTATAAGGGAAGATTTTCATAAGAAGGCTTATTTATTCTATACTCAACAAGGTAACCAAGCTACTAAAGCTTATGACGAGGCAGTAATATTACAGCAGACTGTTGCCAAAGCAAAAGCGAACGAGCCTATTGAAAGTGCCAATATTGATAAATCTGAAAGAGATTTTCTCAATAAAACGGTAGCGGTTTTGAATAAGTGCTTTAGCGACGGAGCAAAAGAAGTCTCATTGGCTGTATTGGGAACAGAGTTAAAAGGGGTAAAACCTAAAAACAATTTTCAAAAGAAATTGAAGGAATTAATTACCAAGTATTCTGTTTTAAATGGGTCATACATACTTATAGGCGGTAGCAAAGCTCGTATAGTTAAGAAATAGTTTTCAGCTAAACAAAAAAGACCCGAGATTGGAAATCCGACCTCGGGTTTTTCATTATATTTTCCTTACGACAAGGTTGACGTTGGTAAAGTTTTGCGACGTTGCGCCCAAGTTGGCAAGAGTAAGAATACTGTTAGGCGCAGTGACGTTGACTATGCCGTGCGATGAGATATTGTACGGCGCAGTATCGGAAGTAGCGCTTGCCGATTGCGTGGTAGAAGAGAGCGTTACGCCGTTGAGTTGAAGCCCTACGCTTACCGTTTCCGGAGCAGTGGCTGGGGTAGCCGCAGGCGTACCGCTCAAGGAATAACTTACCTCATACGTGCCCACCGGCAATAGCGCGCCGCTGCCGCTTGAAGTAATCTGAGAGCCGATTTGTCTCGTCAAAGTAAGCGGAATCGTTGCGCCCGTTGCAATTGCAGCGGTGCTTGGATTGGTAAAATAGCCAAGATTTACAGCTCCGGTTGTCGGCGGTACTTGGTTATTCACTGTCGACGGAAGCCAAAAAAAATTGTTGTTGCCGGAGCAAGGGCAGGTATACCAACCGCAACCTCCGTTGCTGCGTTGTCCGTTGCAGCCGCAACCGTTGTTACATCCGCAGCCGTTGTTATTACAGCCGCAGCCGTTGCGAGAATTATTGTTACAACCGCAAGAGTTGCAACCGCATGAATTGTTGTTAAAATTAGTGCTGTTATTGTTGCACCATGAGTTACAGAACATATTATTTCTCCTTGGTATTGAAGTATGGCATTTCAGCCAATACATTTTATGCAAGTGGCGACGGTGTAGTTACAACCTGTCGACTTGCCATATACATCTATTGACGAATTTACTTTGTAATGATATAATTTAAATGAATTATTGTGAATGTCATTTCGACCGCAGTGGAGAAATCTCAATCAGTTATATAAGGAGAAACAATGGCAAAGGAAGGAAATAGCAATCGCAAAATTACCTTAGTCACTATGGCTATGCTTATAGTCTTTGCCGTATTTGTTGCTATCTTATTGACTATGCTTATTTTGCGTACCGACCAAGATGAATGCGAATTTATATGCAGACGTTTTGTCAATGCTTATCAAGCGGTGGCGGGGCGGTTTTATTCTGTGACGTCTATCAATATATTTGAGATATTAGTAACCTTAGCGATACTGTTTGCCATTACGTGTATTATCGCTTCAATAGTTTTGTTTTGCAAACGCAAAAAGATAGCTTCTCGCAGGGTAATTTTTGCGCTTTTAACTGTGTGCGTAGGCGTTGCCAATCTCTATATTTTTTCTGCGGGGTTTGCGTACAACAGAGATCCCGTGTCGGTAGTGACTTATCAAGGGGAGATAGACAAAGACCTTGCTTTAAAATCCTTTATTACTTTGATTGACGATTTAAATAAGTCTTACGCAGATATAGGTAAGTACAACGACGACGGCAGCGTGGTATGTCCATACACAGATAAGCAACTCGACAAAAAAATCCGTCAGGCGGTTGACGAGGTGTTGACTGACGATTATTTTTATCGATATACCCCCAAAGCAAAGCCTGTTATATCCAGCGGTATTATGACGCTCAACAGAATAGCCGGCATAACTTTTTTGCCAACTTGCGAACCTGGATACAACAAGGATATGCCGGTCGTAGACAGAGTACACACGATTGCTCATGAGTTTGCGCACACTAAAGGCGTAATGAGAGAATATGAAGCAAATATTGTAGGCGCTTACGTTTTACTTAACAGCGGAGACGCTTTTTTGAAATATTGCGGATATATTTACGCCATTGGTTTCGTCAACGAACTCGTTAAGTATGACGAAACGTATTTTGACAATCTCAAAGCTCATCCGATAGTCGACGGCTTTCAGAAAGACCAAAGCAAGATATTCAAATGGTGGTTGACTCAACCCAGTCTTGGCGATATAGGGGAGTTTTTCAACAATTTGTATCTTAAGTCCAACGGGCAGGAAGATGGTACAGGCTCTTATGAAGAGACTCCCGGCACTGAAGAAATAATTATCGGCGGAGAGAATGGCGAACCCGACAGGTATTTAGACGTCATCACGGAGTATACCAATATCCATAGAATGTTGGTTATGTATGCGACTCAAAGAGAGGCTAGGCAAAACTAAAATGCGTCTTTTCCGCCAATACAGCCTTTGGCTCACGTCGACGTACAGCATGTACGACGGCGCTCGTCAAAGACAATCTTGCCAAAAAATTCGCTATTTTATTCTTTGCCTATCTCTATTCTCATCGCATTAATTGCTTTCTTAATAGTTTGGCTATGTCATTTCGACCGTAGCGGAGAAATTTCAACAGATTAAATAAATTCCTATATTATCCATAAAAAAATTGTAAAATCTATTGATATAATCGACAATAGTATAGTAATATATTATATATAGTGCATACCTATAAATACTAAAAGGAATAAAACTCGTTCGGCGAAAAGCAAGTGACTCAAATTTTACCGAACAAAATGAACATGAACGCATACGTAATAGTAATTTTCATATTTGCTATAGCCTATACATTTTATATGGGATTTTCCGACGGAGCAAATGCCGTCGCGACTTGCGTTGCCACTCGCGCAATCAAGCCGCACTATGCGCTCATCATCGCAGGGGTAGTAAAATTCGTTGCGCCCATAATTATATGTTACTTAATGGGAAGTACACATGTTGCGCATACCGTAAGAGAACTAATCCACAGTTCAGCTTATGTTGACATCACGCCAAAAGCAGGATTCATATTCTTGCTGTCAACTATGCTTGCAGCATTGATTTGGTCGTTAATATGTGTATTTACGTCGTTGCCCAATTCTACTTCGCATACGTTGCTTGGCGGACTTGTCGGGGCAGGGCTCGTATCATTTGGTTTTGGTGGTATAGATTGGTCGGCGGTAGGTATCAAAGTAATACTCATGGTATTTCTTACTCCCATGATATGTATTGCCGTAGGATTTATCATGGATAAATTATTTATAGCGTTATGCAGAAGAATGGACAGGCGAGTAAAGAAAGCTTTTAAGATTGTTCAGGTTTTCAATGTAACTTTATTAAGCACGTCAATATCTATCAACAACGTTCAGAAATCTATGGGAGTATACTTGCTTGCAATGGGAATGTGTTGTGGAGTGGATATGGCGACATATACTTTTGATTTTTGGACTGTAGCAGTCTTATCTTTCTTCATAATGCTAGGATTGATTTTGGGTGGGTATAGGCTCATTTATACGGTAGGTAAGAGAATATACAGTATGGGTACGATACAGTCCGTTACGGCGCAACTTTCTACGGCGGCAGTATCATTGACGTGCTCTTTTGTAGGTGGTATACCTGTCAGTACGGGGCAAGTGGTATCGTCGAGCATAATAGGTGTGGGAATATCCGAGCGTATCAGCGGCGTGCATTGGACGAGGGTAAAGAAGATATTTATGAATTGGATATTGACTTTCCCTATTGCTATGGCAGTAGGCGCAATAATTTGCCTTGTGCTTAAAGCTATTTTTATTAGATAGCCGATTGAATTAAAAAACAAATTAAAGGATAAATAACAATGAAAATCTTCAGAAAGAAAGTCAACTTTTTTGAATTACTTACAGCGCAATGCGAGATAATGCGCAGGGGAGTAGACGCGCTCTACAAATACTGCACGACGGCAGGAGAGGCCGACCACGAGAGTTATGGAGATATGGTAATCGCCATTGAGGACGAAGGAGATATGGCAAGACGCGTGCTTGTCGACGAACTCAACGCGACGTTTATCACGCCTGCAGAGCGCAACGATATATTTGATTTGTCGGGTATGCTTGACGAAGTTCTTGACTATGCAAAGAATACTATTGACGAAATGCGACTTTTTAAGTTAGACCCCAACGAGGATATGGCAAAAATGGTAGCCATACTCTGCGACATATCGGTACATATCCAAAAGGCAGTCGCAAGTACCGAAAAGCATAAAAATATCGCAAAAGACGAAGCATTCAAAGTAAAGAGCCTTGAGAACGAAGTAGGCGCGCGCTATTACAAAGCTTTGTCAAGTCTTTTTGAAGGGGACGACTTCAAAGCAATCTTCAAGTACCGCGAAGTCTATCGCCACCTCAATACTACCGCCGACAAAGCCGAAATGGCAATGGATATCTTGTTGGATATTATCAATTCGCTATAGTGGAGAAATCTCAATATTAATCATAATTAAGTAACGCGCAAATTTATTGCGCGTTACTTTTATTATATTATTTTCTATTATATTTAGTAATTATAGATATTTCCAAAAAAAGTATACTTTTCCTGACTGCCTGTAAAATGGCATATTTTTTCAAATACATTATACTTCACGCGTAAAAAAATTGCAATACCTTTGGGTCAGGAAAAGTATACCTTTTTTGGAAACTGGGTATATGAATAAGGAAAACATGAGAGTACACAATAGAACAGGTAAAAAATTTTTTGTATTATGTTTGTTGGCAATAACTATTTTATGCCTTTTAATCAGCAGTCAAATTGCGATGATATCAATTCCAACGGCTGACGCAAGCGCAGATACAACAGAATCCTCAAACACTATTGATTTGATGCTAGACGGATACGAGGACAGATCAGACGATTTGGTTTTTGACGGAATGGAGTTGATTTCTTTATATAAAAAGCTAACAGGTAATAGCAACGCGACCTTTGATGATATAAAGGCTGCAGTTGCAAATGATAAGCGATTGACAAGCGAAAACATAAGAACAAATAACGGTTCATCTGATATTATTGTTAAGATAGGCGGTTATTTATGGAACGTAATGTATTTGTCGTCGATAGACGTAGATGGAGTACGTCAACCTATTCTTACTCTTTGGCTGACAGATTCCGACCAATTACCTGCCGGTTATAATAGCGCGCCAATTAGTGAAAATTACACGTCTGATTCCAATAAAAATTATCCTATGAATTTGTACGGAGTAAGTAAAATGCGCGCAGTTACTCTTAACAACGGCGGATATTACGCGACGTCTTCAATAAGTTTATGTAGTACGGAAGTGACAAAAGATACTTCGCATCCTCTTGCAAAATTTACAGTTGATGAGACAGGGGTAGATGGAAGTCTAACTAAATTTGTTGTCAAGCCCCAAAAGGTAAGTTGGCAAGAAACTCTTGCTACAAGCTCTGCCTGTCCGTCTTATTCGATTAATCTTAACAACGAGGCATACGGCAAAATTGGATGCGGTTATGAAGATAAGCCTAGATATAACACTTGGGCAAACGACACGTTATGGTTGCCGGCAATGGGCGAAGTAGGGTGGCAGCAAAGTACGGGATATAATGGACTTTGGAAAACTTCTGTAGCTCAAAGACGCAATGGCTCGGGGGATTCGACCAAAAAAGATACGTGGTTGAGATCTGTGCCAGGCTCAGCTACAGGCGTCGTATCATCTGCGACAAACGTGTGCTCATTAGTTCCCGACGGTACAAAGAGCACCGGCGGCACGTTATCTGCAAGCAGTTCTTATGCAGTGCGCCCGGCATTCCACTTAAATCTTGCCTTGGCAGATGAATGTTCTGCGCATATACTCAAAGAACCCAATTCAATAGAAGTGACATATAAAGGCAATGCCTACGACATAAACGATAAGAGTTGGCATACCGATAAAGAGAAGGCTTGGTATTCTGATTATTTCAATGATTCTACGAATCTGGAAATCAAATATCTTAACGAGGCAGGCACGGGTTCTGCAACGCTACTTACGGCAGATAATTATAAAGTTAAGATTACTATAAAGAATAGTGAAAAACTTTTCTGGGCAAATGATAACGGAGAGAATTATCGTATAATAGATTTTGTGATTAAACCTAAAAAGTTGAGCGTTAATTTCAGCGTAGACAAGACGAAAGTTCCGCCTGTTGTTACCGCTACGCCGACGGATCTATGCGATAATGACAGTTCGTTGGCAGGTACGATCTTGCGTACTCATTTTACAGGTACGACCGGAAAACAGCCTTATGACTCTTACGTTGCGCCTACGCAGGTGGGTAACTATAAGGCGACAGTTGAGATAGATCCTAACGTAGACGTAAATGGAAACTACGTTTTGGCGAAATCGTATTATGACGATACGATAAAGATAGATCCGCAAGTTGTGGCAATGCCTACGATAAAAGCCGAAGAAGGTCAGACTTTGCCTTATACATATAATGGACAAGAGCAGTGTTATATTATTGGCGGATACAGCAGCGCTCTTATGGAAATATCAATTGCAGACGAGTACGCTGACAAAGATATAGACATAGACGGAGATACCATTACGTTTAAGAACGCAGGCAATTACGAAAACGCTATATTGGTGACGTTGAAAAATGCGTATGATAGCGATACTGGCGCAGGACTCAACGTATGGAACGCTACAAGCAAAGATTCGAATCCTAAGTATTTATCATTTGAAGTTAAAAAAGCAGAGATAAAGGTTGACGTTTACGTTGCGGGGGATAAAAATAATTCCGTCATTAACGGAATAGTAGGGAATGAGTCATTGGACGTAATAGTAGAACTCAAGACAAGCCCTTCCGAGAGTCTAAATATTACCATAACCGCGAAAGCGACGGGTAGTGATACAGCGCCTGTTTCAATAAGTAATTTTGATATAAGCACGCTTACGAAGACGGTTGCGTTGGATATATCTAGTTTTAAGTCGGCAAGGACGTATAATATAGACGTTGAAGCAGATTTGACTAACTATGAAGTAAAGATGTATAGAAACATCTCCTTGAGTATGAAGAAAGTAGATAATCCTAATCTCGTTTGGCTTATTTGGGATACTGACGGTACGCCGCACGAAGTAGAAGTAGATCCAAGTAATAAGGACGTAGTATATAACGAGACGAGTTTTGTTTACAATGGAAAGGTTTACTCAATAGAAGTATCCGAACCGTCGGGTTACAAAATAAAACAAGGCACATTCGTAACTAAACTGGAAGATACTACGACAGCCTTAAGTGAAATCAAAAATGCGGGCGCGTACGTTTCGACAGTCACAATCGCAAAGGACGACGATAGCGCAGAGCATACTTACACCATCAAGTGGACGATAGACAAAGCTACGTTCAATATGTCGGACGTCAAGTGGAAAGACAAGGGCAAGTCGGAGTATACGGGTAGCGATATAGATATGGTACTGGATAATTTGCCCGAAGGACTTGAGGTAGAGAATTACGGCGGCAACAAGACGGGCAATTCGGTAGGTAGCCAAGGCGAAATCAGAGTCGACTCGTTTAAGTTGGTAGGCGACGCGGTAGGCAACTACGAAATTCCCGACGCAAGCGAATGGAAAATCAACTGGGAAATAGTGCCTGCCACTATATCCGTAGGCAAATCAAACGACTGGAAGATTGCAACGTATGAGGGCGACGGCTATAGCTACGACTATTATAAGCTTGTCGACGAAAAATCCAATGGCGTGGTTAAGTACGAGTATTATGAGACGGACAACACCGGTAAGATATTGGAAGGCGCAGAGGCTATTGAATCATTGGATGATATAGAGTTTTCTGCGACGTTGCGCAAATATTACAAAGCGTTGCCGATATTAATAGACAAGGAGAATTACTGCTTTACAGACGGAGTTACGGGTGACGATTTGTATTCTCCATTCTTCACGGTAGGCGGAGGAGCAAACCAAGTAGGCGTATCTATTGCCTCGAACAAGATAGAGTACAACGGTAAACCCCGCAATGTAAAACTTGTGATAAGCGGAAGCGGAGCGACGCTCAACGACTTTGATTTGACGTACTACGCCGGCGACGTAATAGACGAGGCTAATAGGTTAAACGGCGCGCCGACGGATAAGGGTAATTATTTGGTGGTAATCACTTCTAATAAGAGCAGCGTTGTAGTGGATGGAAAGAATCAATATACTTTTGAGATAATAGCTGCAACGATAAAGAAGGATTGGAATAAAGACGCAAAGCCTTACGTATTGAAGTTGAAGTACGGACAGATAGACGGCATAGAATATGAGATGCAGGACGCAGACGGCAATTCCGTAGCGTACGGCGATTTAAAGGCTGGCAATAAGTATCAAATCAAAGCAAAGATAAAGGATGATATGCGTGGCAACTATTCTTTCACAGACGGCACTTACGAGACGGGTTGGGAAGAGTTTGAGTTGAGAGCAGAAGATATGGCAAATCTACAAGACCCCAACGATCCAAGTAATACGCACTATCCCCAAGGCGAAGACAATGATCCGGAAAACCCCAACGATCCGCCAAGCGGAGAAGACCCGAGTGGCAACGCGCCAAGCGGAGACGGTGGCATTGGCAGCGGAACTTTGGACGAGTTACTTGCAAAACTCAAAGAGATACCGCTATGGCAATTGATAGCGAGTGTTATAAGTATAATATTGATAATAATATTTACCAGCAAGGGCGCAGGATACTTGTCAAAGGCTAAGCAAAACAAGACAATGGCTGAGAGAAGATACAAGACGTATTATGCGGGCGCATTCTTGGGACTTGCAGTCAGCGCATGGACGGCGATAGCGTGCGTACTTATGGGCTTGGCGGTAGTGAGCTTGGTATTTATGATATTAGCCAAAGGCAAGTACAACAAGTCGTTGATTTACGCTGAAGAGTTGAGAGATGATTATGAGCGTAACAAAGCCGAAGCCGAAGAAAGAAAGCGCGACGAGCATATGCAAATGATGTTTATGAGCATGATGGGCGGAAATGCCGGCGGCAACGGTAATATGGGACAAGGCGGATATGCGGGAGGTTACGGCATAGGCGCTGAAGAGATGCGACTTATGATTAACGACGCAGTCGCCGGACTCTTGCCGGGTATGCAACAGGCATTACCTCAACAAGCGTCAAGCAATGACGAAGCTATTCAACAAATTATAAAGACGCAAGAAGAGCTAGCGCATAATCAGGAATTGATTATGGATAAACTGTCGGGACTTGACGACGACAAAGTAGTAGAGAGAGTTGTAGAGCGCGAAGTGGCTAGCGCCAGTGTTAACGACGAGACCATTAAGCAGATGATGAAAAATCAAGAGATGCTTATGGAAAAGATTCTAGAGCTTTCGGCAAATCAAAAAGGCGAGACTCAAGTAGTTGAAAAAATCGTTGAAGTACCCGTTGAGGTTGAGAATATGGTCGATATAGAGGTCGTCAAAGAAGTGCCCGTAGAAAAGGTTGTCGAGAAGATA
>CAMWQA010000068.1 GCA_947176265.1 uncultured Clostridia bacterium
TCCTTGGGTCTTCGTAAACAAAGTGAAGGAGTATCTGCTTGTCTACGCTATATACCGTGTCGAGCGCAAGATTGCCCTTGCCTTCTTTGAATACAAGTCCCGTGCGAATATTGATTACGTAAGTACCCCACTTGCCGTCAACTTTGATATTATCCTTTAAGAAAGATACGTTGGTCAGTCCCAAAATTCCTACGATTGACTTCAATACTTCTTGGCGCATTTCCACCGTAGACATTGCCAAGTCAAAGTCATAGATTACCTTAGAGCTAATGGAAATCATCAAATCAACGTCGCGCAAAGTCTCGGAGAAAGTCACGTCGTCTACGTCCTTGATTGGGATTATCTCTCCGCTTTTGCGCCTCAAGAAAAATACGCCGTGAAGCTCTCTGTTTTCGTTTGTAAAGTCTGCGGTATAGAACAGGTCAAACTCTCTGAAGATCGCCGACACGACGTCCGCGCGGTAATGCACTTTGCGAAGTCCTATATCTTCGCTTACTCCCCAGCCCTTGCCTTTGAGCGCAGCTACGCACTTCTTAAGGTCTACCTCAAAACCTTTAAAGCGCAATACCTCGTCTTGCTCGAGTTCCAATTCAGTCTTGACGTAAATCTCTCTCATCACTTGCTTGAAGGGCTGACGTATATTATTCTTGACAACGTACTCGATCGCGCGTTGCAATAGTCCCAATTTCTTCAACTCGACGGGATGAGCTATAAATACTTCGCCCGTATCAACGGACTTGCCGTCGATACTCTTTAGATCTCCGTCGAATACGCATAATCTGCCGTCTGCAAGAAATACCGTTTTACTCAACAATACTGCAATGATACTCTCCCGACTCATACTGCGCAGCTGTTCTACCGTAAACGGAGTGCGAGTATTCATTGCCTTTTCCAAGCTTATTATTATTCGTCTAAACTTTTGATTGAGAGTTTTTATTTGTTCCCTTATCTCCACTACAACTGGATTTTTGCCATACTTGCTTGGTATTGCCGACAATGATTTGCCGTCCTTCTGCGCTTTGTATGCAATCTTGAACTTGCTCTCGTCTATATAAGGAGTGATTGTTATATTGTCCACAGCATAAGTCTTGTAAATATCGCTTGGATTTTCCGCTTCCATTTCAAATATGAAAATATCCGCGCTTGCGTATCCTGCCACGCGGGCAAGATTTTCCATAGCAATATCCACCGTCCTGCGTTCGCTCAACTGCCTTTGCGCGCCGAATTGCTTACTACCGCGCATAAACTCGGCAAGCGTAGTATATCTCTCGTGTAAATCCTCCCTGTTCTCAATTGGAATTAAACTATATATTAGGCAGTAATCTTTGTTGCGCGTTGAATTAATCTTCTCAATGCACTCGGCTTTGTCAATTTGCCCGTTTACAGCGTCAAAAAATCTTTGAGCGCGCTTATGCAAACCGCCGACAGTCACGTATTTTGCATTGTCATAGACTTGCTTGAGTACGTCTTGAGGAACTTTTTCTATCATTTCCTCATACCACCTGAAGTCAAACGCTCCGTCCTTAAAATCAGGATAACTTATGTCCGAAAACTCCTTTATTCTCTCTATGCGCCGTTCCTCCGCGCTTTCCCGAAGCGTTTCGTTGAGATGCGCGATAAACCAAAATACCGCTGTCTTGAGATACGGAACTCCAAAATACCTCGCCGTATAATCTACGAATTCGGGATTGAATAGCGTGGCTTTCAAAAGTTCTTCGTCGGTAATCTTATACTGCTCTATCAACTTGACAAACTTATCATAAGTATCGTCTTGAACCTTGACGATACTCTTTAATATATAAGAAAAAACATCGTCTTTTTTAGTGCCATACGGCGAACGCGACCAAGTCAATCCTCTGAGCGCAACTATAGTCTTGCAAAACTTCTCAACTCCGTAAAACCTACCAACCCGACATAAGAGAGCGCTGTAAGGCGTCTCTAAACTTCCGCGACTCAATTCCAACTCCAATGCGTTGTCAATAAATTCGATAATCAACGTTTTGAACTTTGGATACTCATAATCGGGGCGCATAACGTACGACTTGGAAGACGGCGAAAAGAATCCGCCTACGTATCCGTGCTTCAATATAAAATACCGCGCAAGCTCGTCGGAAATCAAGCCTTTCTCATACGCTTTGACTGTCAAATCAATATCGACGCTTTCTTTGACGTCGGCGTTAAACAATACGCTCTCAAAGTACAACATCGTCTTTAAAAGTTGAATATCTTCGCTTTTCTCTATCAACAAATTCCCGTATACCGTCGGATACCAATATGAATCTTTGTACTTATCAAGCGCGCTTTCTCTCGCAAATGCCGCAACAGATGCAAGCCATTGTTTCTCGCCCAACAGCTCTCTGACGATGGTGTTGTCAAAATTCCACACTATGTTGTACTCGTTAGTATTAAAATAATATCCTCTTCTAAGAGACCTTACGTAATCGTAATTCTTTTCGCAGTCGCTAAAAAGCTTGTTGCCGCATATCCCGCAATACAGACTTTTTGAATCCTCGTGTACGCAATGAACAAGCGCAATAATGCCCGCCAACTCATCTTGCGTGAAATTATCTTTAATAAGAGCTTCAATCTCTTTCCCTAATGGATACGCGTCAAATCCTCGCGCGCCTGATTCCGTGCCTTTAAGACGTTCAAAACGCGAACCAAACTGCTGTAGTCCTTCGCTCAAATCTGCCGCGTACTCATAATCTTTATTGGCTTGGATAAAATCGCGAAGGCATTCAAAGAACTCTTTTAAGCGTTTATGCTTAATAGGTTCTAAAGGTTTGATATCAATCTTTTGCTTTGTAAGTTTATTTATTTCGTCGGACGGCTTATCGACTTTGAAGACGCTTTCACTGCACCAATAAAACCTCTCCGTCTTTTTCTCAAGCTTTTTATTATCAACTTTTCCTTGGCTTTTTTGCATCTCTTCGCCAACGGATTTTTTGTAATCTTCTTTGCAAGAGAGAAGATACTCGGATATTCTTTCACTGTCTTTTGAACTCAAATAAGCTTTGATTATCTTGGATTTTACGCTTTCTTTCTTGGACTTGAGATAGTCTGATACCATCACGGCTTCGTCGTAATTCAACTTAATATGCCTATCGTCAAAAAACCTATTGGAGCTGTACTCATCCGTCTTCAAAAATTTTATTGCGCAACGGCGTATGTCAAGAGTTGTTTTTTCTTTGACGGTACGCAAATAGTACGCTTGCGCCTCTTCTTTCAACGTGTCATAAATAGAATCAAGTCTTTTAAAATACTCTTTGTCATTGATTTTTAGCGCAATCTCGCCCAAAGCAGATATTACGGTTGACTTTGACAAATCTCTGGCAAAAGTTATATCATCGTCAACCTTAAAATGATAATTTACCTTATCCATTGACGTAATAATGCCAAAAAGTTTTTCAAACACAAAAGGCGCAACCGACAACGGCATTTTATCACCGTGTATCTTATTGTCAAAGAAAGCAAGGTCCTCTAAAGTTAAGTCACAGGAAAATATATCTTGTGCGTAATCGCAGCTTATAGCGTCGGAGCTAAGCGAATAAAGCAAAGCGCCCTTGGCTCTGTCTCCGCCGCGTTTCAAAATTTCGACGGCAAAGTCGTGAAATTTGTCTTCATATACTCTGTCGTATGAATTTATAAAATGATAAGCGCGCTTGAAATCAGCGTTGAGATACTTTTCGCAATTGTCATTCGCGACGTCGCGCAGTACCGCTACCATTTCTTTTGGAGTAAGTACAACCGTGTAGTCTCCAACCGAAACGCACGCCTCGCTCATTGCTTTGAATCTATAATAATTGTTGTCGTCTATTTCGTCGAGAAAGCGTCGCAGTATATTAGCGTCTTTTGCTTTAAACACTTTTTCCAAAATCTTTATGCGTATCGTATCCTCGAGTCCCGCCGTCTTCATATATCCCGACAAAGTTTGAGAAAAACTCTCGCTGTCTATAGCGCAAATAAGAGGTAGAAAGTAATCTAAATATTGAGGATTTTTGTCAATGAACTCAAGTAATTTTTTGTCGCCGTCCTTAAGTTTCAATAATCCGTCTTTAAAAATATCCACCGATGAAAGCTTAAAGAATATCGATTGATATAAGCTTACGCCAACCGTAGCAAAATTTACGACGGTAGTAAAGTCGTCGGGATCAATAACGCCGTGTTGCAAACATGCGTATAAAATAAAATTCTCTCTTCCCACAACGTAGTTGACACTGTCGCCGTCTCTGCCGAAAGAGCGATATTCCTCTTTGAATTTATCAAAGTACGCGGGTATAACGGAACGAAAAGCATCTTCATGCTCGCGTAAAAACTTGAGCGAGCACAGATCTCCGTTGCCTTTGAGCATGACGGCTTTTGCCTCTTCGTCTTTTACGGCATTGAATACCTTTAGTATCTTTTCGTTGGTAATCTTCTTATCTACCATATTATACCTCTCACGTACTTGAGTTTGACAAGCATAATCTCGTCCTCTTCGCAAAGATTGAGTCTTTCGTCCAAATTGCCGTATCTGATATTTTGCGTAGCGTTGACGATATAACAGCACCCGTCGGCAAAATCGTCAAGCGCAATCCTTACGCACTCCTCAAGCGTAGCGTCAATGGGGCGAACTTTATAGTTGCGCTCCACCATTTCGCTTATGAACTCGCGCACAGTCACTGACTGTGTGTGATATTCTTTTTTCTCTATCGGCGTCTTGAGATTTGATATTGACTTTCTTAAAATATAAATCTTCATTATTCAATTGTTCCCTATAATTACTATTTTGATTGTCCTAACCCTTCAAAATGAATTTTATAACCTGCGACTTCAACGGTACTTGGTACAAAACTAAATTTGACGCTTGACATATCAGGTAAATAGTTATTGTCGTCAAACGCCTTAAAACACTTTGCCAAGTCAAAATTATTTTGTTCTATAAAACTTTTAAACCAATACATATCAAACACCGGCAATTTGTCTTCAAGAAAATCGCTTCCCGAATAATTTTTAGATATGATGCACGATTTAATTTCAATATCTCCGTCTTCATCAAGCTCCAACGCTTCTTTTATTTCCTCTAAGTGCGACTTCGCTATTTCCTCTTTTTTTAAACGATTATTTATTGCGTCTTTTATTTTACGGTCTATTTTCGACATGTCGTATTCTCCGTCTCCCGTAAAAAACCATTTCAACTCGCATAATAGCATTTTTCTACTGTTTTCATCATATAGTATCAAATCAAATTCAGCCTTAGCGTCTTTCCCCTCTTTAACGGTATAATTGGGAATATATAATAATGGGCAATTATTATCCAGAAACTCGCATAAATCATTTGTCATTATGTCTTCTCTTTCTTTTGCGATTTTAGGTATAAGCGTATTGTACTTCTCATCGCTTTTAAGCAAATACAATAATTTGCTATACGCCAATCCCCAATAAATAAGCGAAGGAGAAAAAAATACCGTATCCCGCGCAATAAATAGCGGCTGAAATATCGAAATTTTATCTTTGTGAAATTCTGCTTGATAATTTAATTTTTGAACAACCGCAAGTATTGTCTCGTCTTTTAACCTTGTCAAATTACTGATTAAATCAACTAATTTATTTAACTCAAAAACAACAATCGGCTTATTTATATCCATTTCAAAACGCTTTAACATTCGCGGGACAAAATGATAATTAATATTTGTTACTGATATAGCAATGAGACTCGCATATACCATTTTAAATTCATCTGTCGTAAAATTATCCAAATCATAATTATCCAGTTCTTCAGTATCTATATTAACTTTCTCTAACGCCAATTTATAGACATCTTTTAAATGCCTTAACTTAGAGAAACTTTTATCTGCAAAATCCCAATAAACATTATTATTCGGACCAGCCATATAAGAATACAATTTTTCCTCTATGCCTTTGTTCATTTGTCTATCTATCAATTCAAGTTTGCGCGAGTCAATCCATCTTGCATATAGTTCTGCATCAACAGCTCTCTTGGATTTGTTTCTTTCAAAAGTAATTTCCTTATCTAAATTGACGGATACGCTATATCTGCCCAATTGTGTTTGTTCAAACAAATTTCTAACTTGATTGAAATCGCTAAAACTCATCAATTCGTCTATTGTCTTTTTCAGTTCTGAATTTTCAATATTAAATTCCAGCGTATCATCTTTAGGTCTATCGCAATATTTATACGCATATTTTAAAGCTTCCCTATACGCGCCTCTTATCTTATCTTGGAATACTGAAACGGGTATCTTTCCAAAAGATTGCATTCCTATCGCCATAACGTCAAGAAAACGATATTCAGCCGCGCAAGTCAGTTTGAAACACGCGTTTATATAAGAATTGTTTTTAAATATTTCATAATCTTTTGCAAATCCATAGATTTCTTCTTTTATAGTTGAAATATCTTTTGCCATACATAACTCCAATAGTTAACTCTTGTGATTAATTATATCACGATTAAGTATCATTTGCAATAAACCATAAAATAAAAATAGAAGGGATACACCCTTCTATTGGAGCTACTGGCCAGATTCGAACTGGCGACCTGTTCATTACGAGTGAACTGCTCTACCTGCTGAGCCACAGTAGCGTATTGCGACGGCATACGTCGCATATTTAATTGTAAAGACCTTACTTATTATACTACCCAATTTTTTATCTGTCAACGACTTAAGCGGGTATTTTTTAAAAGTCTGCGTTGCCTGTCGTGCGGGCGAATGGGATCACGTCTCTGATATTTTGCATACCCGTTAGGTACATAATCAATCTTTCAAAACCCAGTCCGTAACCTGCGTGCTTAACGCCGCCGAAACGTCTCAAGTCGAGATACCACCAATAATCTTCTTCTTTGAGTCCAAGTTCTTTGATACGCTCGATAAGCAAATCAAGTCTCTCTTCTCTTTGACTTCCGCCTATGATTTCGCCGACGCCCGGTACTAGCAAGTCAACTGCGGCAACGGTCTTGCCGTCGTCGTTGAGTCGCATATAGAACGCCTTGATCTCCTTTGGATAATCTGTGACGAATACAGGCTTATTGAAAATCTTTTCCGTGAGATATCTCTCATGCTCCGTCTGCAAATCCGCACCCCAAAATACAGGGAATTGGAATTCGTCCTTATGCTCTTCAAGCAATTTGATAGCCTCGGTATAAGTGACGGTGGCAAAGTCGCTGTCTACTATGCCTTGCAATCTCTCGATAAGTCCCTTGTCCATAAAGTTGTTGAAGAAAGCCATTTCTTCGGGACACTTCTCAAGCACGTCTTTGATTACGTACTTGACCATATCTCTCGCCAAGTTCATATCGTCTTTGAGATCTGCAAAAGCAATCTCGGGTTCTATCATCCAAAACTCCGACGCGTGACGGTTGGTGTAGCTCTTCTCCGCTCTGAAGGTAGGTCCAAAGGTATAGACGTTCTTAAAAGCCAAAGCAAAACACTCTGCGTTGAGCTGTCCGCTGACGGTCAATCCCGCCGACTTGCCAAAGAAGTCTTTGGAATAATCTATCTCGCCCGACTTAGTCTTTGGCACGTTGTTTAAATCCAAAGTCGTGACTTTAAACATTTCGCCTGCGCCCTCGCAATCGCTTGTGGTAATGAGAGGCGTGTTGACATAGACAAAATTGCGCGAAGCAAAAAATGCGTGTATTGCTTGAGCGGCAACCGATCTTACTCTAAAGACCGCTTGGAAGGTGTTGGCTCTCGGTCTTAGGTGCGCAATCTCGCGAAGGTATTCCATGGTGTGTCTTTTCTTTTGCAAAGGATAAGTCGGCGTGGAAGTAGCCTCAATCTCAATGCTGGTTGCATGAATTTCAAACGGCTGTTTCATACCGGGAGTAACCACAACTTTACCGACTACGCTCAATCCTGCGCCTACGTTTTGGGATATAACCGTCTTGTAATTGTTAAGCGCGCTCTCGTCTGCAATAATCTGCGTCGACTTAAAATACGTGCCGTCGTTGAGTTCAATAAATGCAAAGCTCTTGCTGTCTCTTATCGTCCTTACCCAACCGCATACGCTCACTTCTTTGTCCGCGTATTTTTCAAATTCTTGCGCCAGTTCTTTTAAAGAAAGTTTTGCCATAAATACCTCTGTCTATATGTTATAAAATATCTATATACTATAATATAGCATAATGGAAATTAAATTACAAATACTTTTTCGAGATTTCTCGAAGTGTCTTTTAATTAGTTTCCCTTTTTACTCAACAAATGCAACTAATCAAAAAGCTTTTGATATTTCGCTAAATCGTAAACTGTTTTTAATCAACATAAAGCCGGGAGAATAAACTCTCTCGGCTTTACGATTTAGGTCTTGTCTGTTAACCTTGCTTATTAACTTTAGCCCTTCAACCACCATTTGCCATAAGCGCTTGAATTTGTATCCGTTAAGTTTGTTACATTAGTTTGAGCATTAGTTACAACTAAATCACTTCCATATTGGTTTTTATCGCGTGTTACGTGCCAGCCATTAGTATCCTTGAACGTAACGCTAGTTAATGCTGAACACCCTTCGAATGCATTACCGCACAATGTCGTTACCTTGGCAGTAACGATAAAGCTTTTCAAAGAACTACAATCCTTAAAAGCGCCCCATCCAATATAATTCATTGTTGAATTTGTAGGTATCGTTACATTAGTTAATGATACACAACCCTTAAAACAAGTATCAGGGATGTTTGCATTACTATTTATCGTCACTGTTCTTAAATCTTTGCAATCTTCAAAAGCGCTTGAACCTATATTAGTTATTGAGCTAGGAATATTAATTGACGTTATTCCTGTGCCCATAAATGCACATTCAGCTATCGCATTAGACGTATAATTAGACAAATTAACTGATTTTAAACCTGTACAGTTGCCAAGCGCATAATTATCTAAATATGTTATACCATTGATTTCCGTTAAATTAGTACAATTTAAGAAACCTCCAGCATGAACAATACCGTTTAATAACGTAACCTTAGTAAGTTTTGCGGGTATATAGAATGTATGCGAGTACGTGTCTCCATAACCAGTCTTCTGAGTAATCAAAACGCCTCCTTCAAATTTCTCAACCCCACTTCCAAAGACATAACCAAACAAATATATTCCTGAATATATTTTGTCAGTTGAATATTCTGCCGTTCCGCCAACAAACGGAAGCGTTATTTCTGTTAAATTAGACATTCCATAAAAAGCATTTTGAGAAATACTTGTTACAGTGCTTGGAATTGAAAGTTTTGTCATAACATTACAAATACCAAATGCATAAGCGCTTATAGATGTAACAGAACTTGGGAACGTGCTTGAGTTACAAGCTAACAGCAACGTATTATTAGATTTATCAATAACACAATTTTGTTCTGACTTAATA
>CAMWQA010000069.1 GCA_947176265.1 uncultured Clostridia bacterium
ATATCAGCCCTACGCTCATCGCCAACGAACAGGTTTTGGGAGTACACGCAAGCAAAAAATATAAATTCTTCATTATTCTTTCGCCGGTAGGTTCGTACTATGCGCACGGACTTCAACCCACAAAGATACTTGTCGAAGAAAAACTCGTCAGAGCTTCTATCGGCGGTACTGGCGAAGCAAAGTGCATGGGTAACTACGCCGCATCGCTTATGGGCGGCGAGATTGCAAATTCCAAGGGTTACGACCAAGCGTTGTGGCTTGATTCTTCCGAGCATAAGTACGTAGAAGAAGTAGGCTCTATGAATATGTTCTTCGTAATCGGCGACGAAGTAGTTACGCCTGCGCTAGTCGGCAGTATTCTCGACGGTATCACGAGAAGATCTTGCATACAAGTCCTCAAGAAGTACGGCTATAAGATAAGCGAAAGAAGAGTATCAATGGACGAAATCGTTGACGCTTACGACAAGGGAATGCTCAAAGAGAGCTTTGGTTCGGGCACTGCAGCCGTAATTTCTCCCGTAGGTACAATCTCCTATAAGGGCAAAGATATGCTTATCAACGGCGGAAAGATGGGCGAGATTACCTCGTTCCTGTACGACAAGATTACCGGTATTCAGTCCGAGCGTTACGCAGACGAGTTCGGTTGGGTAACTGAAATCAAGTAATCGCAGATTACTTGATTTAGTGAGATTGCTTGCTTTGCAAGCAGTAATATTCGTCTACGACGAGTGATATTGCCACTTTGTGGCAGTGATATTAAAATAAGCGAACTTAAAGTTCGCTTATTTTAGTTAAGGATAAACAAATTAAAAATTTAAATGTCATTTCGACCGCAGCGAAGCGAAATGGAGAAATCTCAATCCGATTGATGTCATTCTGAGCGGAGCGAAAACACAGCATAGCGAAGTTTTCGCGAAAGTCGAAGAATCTCTGAATAAAAAATCAAATTATCATTATAATCTGATAAGACCCTTCGACTTCACTGCGTTTCGCTCAGGGTGACAAAAATATATGTCATTTCGACCGCAGCGGAGAAATCTCTATCCGCTTGCCGTCATTCTGAGCGTAGTCGAAGAATCTCTGAATAAAATTACCAATTGAAAAAATTTAATTGACTATCCTTAACTAAAAATACGCTTACTCTTTGTAAGCGTATTTTTAATATAACTGCGACGAAGTCGCAATATAACTGTCCGTGGCGCGGACAATATAACTTTTGCCGCAGGCAAAAATATAACTTAAAAGCTCTGCATTTGCAGAGCTTTTAACGCTAGTCTTCTTTGAGTTCGTTGTCGTTGGGTTCGGCCTTTTCCGTTGAAAGGAATACCAATGCCAACATGCCTGCGCCTACGTGCGTGCCGATTACCGGACCAACGTCGACTATTTCTGTATTGGGCAAGTTATACTTATCCTTCAGAGCTTTCTCGAGCATAAGCGCTTCGTCGTAAGCGTCGGCGTGCATTATACCTACGAGTTTTTGCTCTTCGACGGGCATCATACGCTTGTCAAAATATTCAAGCATGGTCTTCATTGCCTTTTTGTGAGATATTTGTTTGCTTACGGCAACCAACTTGCCGAGTTTGTTGACATAAAGTATTGGTTTGATTTGCAAAGCGTCACCGAGGAAGGCTTGCGTCTTGCTTGCTCTTCCGGTGCGATATAGGTGCTTCATATCGTCGATAGTGAAGTAGCCTGCTGTGTGCAAAGAGAGCTCTTCCGCATACTCGACAAGTTCGTCGTAGCTTGCTCCGCTTTGGAGTTTTTGATCGACGTACCACACAAGCAAACCTTGTACGAAAGCCGCTGAGCGGGATTCTACGATTGTGATTTTCCTGTCGGGGTATTCTTCTCTAAGTTCTTTAGCCGCCATGCACATTTGGTCGTACGTTCCGCTCAAAGCTTTGGTAAAACCGATATGGATGACGTCGTATCCTTTATCAAGTATGGGCTTGAAATATTCTTTTGCCTGATATGCTGTTATCATAGACGTCTGAGGCAAATCCTCTTTGGTCTTGGCTTTGCGGCAAGTGTCGTAAAACTCCTTTGGAGAAAGTTTCGTCGTATCTCCGTCGTATGCTTCGCCGTTTACGGTGTAGCCCATAGGAAATATAGTTATGTTTTCGGTAAGAAGTCTATCGGGGTAGTCGCTCGTAGCTTCTGCTGTTATCATTATCTTCATATTTAGCTCCTTTTGCATCAACGCATTTGAGATTTTGTTGTATTGATTATATAGTTTATTTGCGTATTTGTCAACAACTCGATATGCTTTGCGGGTATATTGTAATATTATTAACTTAATATAAATATAATATTAATACGATAATATACTTATGTCCGACAAAATATGTCGCGCATATCTTAACAGATAGGTATATTTGTGACGAAAAATGATACTATATGACGGCAAAATTAAAAATTGTGTAAAATTTACTTGCAATAAATGCACAAAGGGTTTATTATATACGTAGTAAAATTTTTTTAATTAGGAGATTTGGAAAAATTATGAAGAAAAAAATTTTGATTTCCGCACTCGTTGTAGTAATGATTATGTCTATGACGCTTGTGCTCTTCACAGGTTGTAAAGATAAAACCAACAATGAGTTGGGAACTGATTTTGCAATCCCCACTACAAAAATCGGCTTGGATTGGCAGTCAAACACCGATACAGAAGCTGTCAATGCAGATATGTCGGCATTCAAAATGCTTGAAGTCGGTATGAGAAATTACTACAATGCAGATTACGCTATCATCGATTACAAAGGCGGCGTAAATATGAACGTGGGCGGCTTCCTTCCTGTTGACCAAGAAGTACAATCTACTAAGATTAGATTAGGCAAGGGCGACGCTGAAGGTAAAAATGCAAACAACGCTAAATATTTCGCAGACAACAAGTCGTACTCCAATATGGCAAATTTGTATGAAAAGATAATTATTGACGGACAATCGGTTCAATATAGAAATGCCAACAAGGTTAAGTACCAAAAAGCAGATAAGAGACATCCCAAAGACTCTTGGACAGTTGGAAGTTGGAATGGTATTGATACAGACTTTACAAGTGTGGCAAACGAAAACGAAGATAAGAGCTTGTTAAAGAAAAAGAGCAACAATCCTACCATACTTTGGATGTATGATTTGAAAGAAGAAAACATCTTAAAGGAAATAGCTCCAAAATATGACGCCGCTACCAAGACGTATAGATTTGGATTTGAATTTAAGCCTAGCGAGTCTACGGTTGAGTACGTTAAGACTATGAAAGCTCAGCTTGAAGACAATGCAGGTATGGGCGTTGATGGTTTGGTATTCCAGAAATTGATTCTCAAAGTTGTTCTTTGGGAAAACGGAACTATCAGAAGCATATCCGTTGTAGAGACCTACAAGATGACAATGGTAGTAAGTGTAAAACCAAAAATCGAGCTCAAAGGTAATATCGTAACGTTGACCGCAAATCAATACTTCTCATATAATCCTAACGAAGAGGGATTTGGTATTGACGCGCACATCGCAACCTTTACCGACAACAATCACTTGAAGAAATAATTCGACAATCAAGTTAATCTAAAAGGAAGAGTAGACGACTCTTCCTTTTTTATTTAATTTGTATTTATCAGACATAATATGAGTGCATAAACAGTATATATTTATATATTAAGTTGTAAATAGTATTGCAAAAGTCATTGAGATATTGTACAATAGAAAATAGGAACTCTTGTTTTCCATGAGTCAGTGTGGGTAAAGGATAATATGAAAATTAATTTGAAAAAGAATACCGTAATATCAATAGCGATTCACGGCGCGGTGGCAATCGCATTGCTTGCAGCGCTGATTTTGCTTTGTTTTAAAAATTCAGCAGGCGAGTATTTTGACCTTGCTATTGATAAGGCTCTTTCCAAGTCTGTCAACGGCAATTGGGCAAAGACGGCTTTTGCGTTTTTGTTCTCCATAATTGCAGAGTATCCCGCATACTTTATTCTGCCGATATTTGCAGTCATGTTATTCTACAGTGACGATCTTGTGGCGGTCAAGTGGCGCAAATACTTCAAAGTTGCAATGGCGGGCTTGAGTATTATAGGTTGGATAATTCTTTGCTTTAAGAGCGAAGTCGCCGATATGATACAGGCAAAAGGACTTGATGGTATGAAGTTCTACGCTTTGATGGGAATATTAGCGCTTTGCGCGGCAGGACTAGGATTGTATCTAGGCAAGTTTATTCCCAAAAAGACTCGCTATATCCTATTTAAGTTTGCTATATTTGCAATATGCTACGTAATCGTTACTATTGTCGTAATGCAAGGAGTCAAGACGGTATGGCATAGAATGAGATTTAGAGATATGCTCAAAGAAAACGCTCTTGGACACGACGGCTTTTCTTATTTCACTCCGTGGTATACTCCCGATATTTCGAGAATAGAACTCAATCCCGACTATCACTATTCGTCGTTCCCCTCGGGACATACGAGTTCGGCTGCGCACATATTCTTGCTTTGCACGCTCTATAGGATATTGCCAAAGTGGCGTGAGAAAAAGTGGCTCAAATATACTTTGTACGGCGCATGTTCTGCATTCGTGCTGTTGACGGCGATATCTCGCATATGTGACGACGCGCACTTCCTCTCGGACGTAATATGGGGCTTTTTAATTTCTTATACGATATACAAGGTATTGGATAAGTTGTTTTTCAGAAACGGCAACAATTTTGCAGTCGCAGAAAAGGCGCTTGCAGATATGAGGCAAAACCAATAAGTTGACAAATATCCGTCGTTAGTATTGGCGGAAAGGCTGGATTAATGGCAAAATTCGATAAGTCAATGTTTGCCTATCTCAAAGACGAGACGCAAAGATTACCGGACACCAATAAGGTTTGGGATTTTTTTGGAGCGTCGATAGGCATAGGAAAGTTTAAAGATACCGTCAAGAGTTTTGGCGGTTATCTTCAATCTTTGGGTATTGGCAAGGGAGACAACGTCGTGTTGTGTCTCGGCAATATTCCCAACGCTATCGTCAGTTTTTACGCCATAAATTCCATTGGAGCAATAGCCAATCTCGTGCATCCGCTCATTCCCGGAGAGGGACTTGAAAAGATGGCAAAAGAGATGGACAGCAAGGCCTTTATTCTGTTTGACGAATTCTTTTATAAATACGACTTTTTAGTGAACAGCGACAAACCGGTAATACTTTGCAGCGCAAGCGACTTTCTGCCCAAGGCGTTCAAGATACCGTATAATGCCTATAGATACGGCAAGGTCAAAAATATTAAGTACGACAACCGCATAGTCAGATTTAAAGATACTTTAAATAAGTTCCAACCGACGGACGTTGATATAAAGGGCGACGATATCGCCATATATATGCACAGCGGCGGCACTACCGGCGTATCAAAGACGGTAATGCTTTCCAACGATTCTTTCAATCACTTGGCTGACAACGCTATAGACCTCATTGGCGGTGGCGTGGACGATAAGGACGGTATGCTTATGGTCCTACCGCTGTTTCATAACTTCGGTCTAGGCATTTGTATGCACACCGTGCTTTGCGGCGGCGGACAAGCCGTAATGATGCCCAAGTTCAATCCCAAAGGCGCTTGTAGACTCATTAGACGCGCCAGAGTAACTTATATTGCAGGAGTGCCCAGTATGTACTCCAAAATGCTTGCTTGCGGTAAATTCAAGGGCAAAATGCTCAAGAAGATTAAGAATTGCTATTGCGGCGGCGAAAAGATTTCGGCGGAACTCAAAAAAACTTTTGAGGATACCATGGCGCAAAACGGCAATCCCATTAAGTTGTGCGCGGGCTACGGACTGACTGAGGGCGGTATATGTTGCGTAAATACGATGGATATTCACAAAGACAATTCCACGCTCGGCAAGCCTATAAAGAACAATTACTTTGCAATCATTGACGATGACAATAACTTTCTAAAGCCTAATGAGCGCGGTATGATTGTACTCACTTGCAATACTATGATGACGGGATATTATAATTCTCCCGATCTTAACAAAGAAGTATTTTTTACCGACGGCGAGGGACGCAAATGGCTTAAGACGGGCGATATAGGATATATGGATGACGAGGGATACGTCTATTTCGTCGACAGAATTAAGAGAATGATTAAGATAAGCGGTATCAATATATATCCTCAAGAGATTGAAGATTGCGTCAACGCTTTTGACGGAGTGTTACGCTCTTGCGCGATACCGTATCAAGAAAACGGCAAAAATTTCCTCAAACTTTATATCGTAATGGAAGAAGGCAAGGTTTGCGACGACGTATTTATCAAATCGTTGAGAGAATATATAAGCAACAACTTGCTCAAATACAATATGCCAAAGGTAATCGAATGCGTTGAGTCGCTGCCTCTTACGCAAATTGGCAAGGTTGATTTCAAAAAACTTCAGAATTTATAGACTTTTTAACTGCTTTTTCATATTTTTGACTAGCGGATTCATTATAAATGAGACGAGTTCGCCTGATTTGATATAGCAATATACTTCGTTCCATAAGCCGTAAAAGGCGCATTTTACGTCGCAATTATTACTTGCGCCGTATTTTTTTATATAAGTCTTGCGCAGTGAAAATCTTTTGCCCATAAGGTTGTCGAATTGAAACAAGTCGTACTCTCTGTCTGCATAAGCGGAATTGAGCGGGTCAATAAAACCGCTGACTGTAAAATCTTTGTCGACCATAATATTAGCGAGATTTAAATCTCCGTGAATTAAACAGGCTTCTTTTACGTACTCGGCAAATATCACGTCGAATTTACTCCAAGCTTCTTTCATTACGTCGACGATTTTTGAAGAAAGTTGGTTGGATTGGCTCATCTCTTGGGCTTTGTCCATTACTGCTTGAGCAAACGGTTTGTAGTAGTCCAGCCAATTGTCGCAGTCGGGATTAAGCGTATCTCCGAATTTGTCGTTCGTGCGGCTGTGGATTTCGTGTAGCGCGGTAGTTACTACTTCCGCAAACGCCAACTTTTTGCGTTTGCTCATAAGAAGTCTTGCAAGGTACGACATGAATGCGCTTTCGCCCTCAATCTTGTCCATTGCGTAGCAATCTACGGGAATTGTCTCGTCGGCTTTACGCTCCCACAATACTTTTGGAAACTTCATAGGAGAGCTGTTATAGAGCAACTTTAAGTCGTAGACTTCTTTATTAAGCATATCGTTGGCGCGCATAAATTTGACGACGACTTGATTTCCATCCTCAAATTGCGCTCCAAAAGCCATGCCGAAAGAGCCTCCGCCGAGGTATTTGACGTTGGCTGCATTTTGTCCCATCTGCTCGAATATCGCCTTTTTAGCGTACTCAATTGCGTTGTCTTTCTTTAGCGGAATAGGCTGTATCTTTTCAACTTTAACCATAAGTATCTCCATAAAGCGAGTAGATACTTATATTTTATCATATAGGATAGGGTTTGTCTATATGTCTGCCGTGATTTCGACTTAATATCACTGTTTGACGAAAATGGAGATGGGCAAAGGATAAAATAATAGATTTTGCGTCAAGACAGTGTTGGACGAGCTTTGTCGTACTTGCTGTACGTAAAAGTGAGTACAATGCTGAGTTGGTGCAAAAGATGCATTTTAAACTTGCCTAGCCTCACTTTAAGTCAAACAAAAGAGCTATGAGACGTAGTCACGGCGTATTGGTAGGCTATTTTGCTGACGTAGTCGACTATCTTTGAGTTGTTGTTGCGGTCGTACACGTAAACCTTCTTATCAAAATCCGACAGTTGGTCGAGTTTTTTAAGCAGGTTTTGTTTGGTCAACTCTTTTTCTTCAAGCATGAGCGCGTAGCCATTTTGAGTGAGGTAGCGCGCGTTGAGGACTTGGTCGCCTCTTGAGGACTTATTTGAGAGCGGTATATAGAGAGCCTTTTTATTCAACGCGTTGATCTCGGTAGACGCGCCCGCTCCGCAGCGCGATACAATCAAGTCGCTTGCAGAGATATAATCTTGAATATCGTCGGTATATTTGATTTGAATATAGTTTTTGTGTTCAATGGGCTCTAATGTGTTGCCGCATATATGAATTACCTGATATTTTCTGCACAGCTCGTCAAGAGAATTGTAGATTACATCGTTGATAGCTTTTGCGCCCAAAGATCCGCCCATAATCAAAAGTATCGGCGTGAAATGGTTGAGAGAGTATCTGTCGAATACGTTTTGCGGGTGAGTGTCGAAGAAGTCTTTGCGGATTGGATTGGCAAAGACTTTTGTCTTTTGCTTGTTGCAAGTGCCGTCAAAGCAAGTGATTATGCCTTTTGCAAATCTGCTGTTGAGCTTGTTGGCAAGTCCCAAAGAGTAATCCGACTCATGGCACACGGTGGGTATTGAAAGAGACTTGGCTGCGTACACGACTGGCATTGCGACGTATCCGCCTTTGGAGAAGACTATGTCGACGTTGTGGTCCAAAAGTATCTTTTTTGCCTCTTTAACGTATTTGGGTAGTTTCAAGGGGATTGATAAGTTTTTGCTAAACTTGCTTCTGTCCAACTTTATGCAATCGCAGTGATAAAAGGGTACGTTGAACTTTTTACATATATCGTATTCCATTTTATCTTTGTTACCAATATAGATAACTTTATCAAACTGTTTATATAAGTCGTCAAGTAGAGCCATATTAGGCATGACGTGTCCGGCTGTACCTCCGCCCGTTAGAGCAATATTCATAATTGTGCCTCCAAAATTTTATCTAGGTTAGTGTTTGCGTTTAGCGCAAATTTATTTGCTAATATACGATATGTTTTTCTCTGCAAATGCGTGAAGCGCGGTAAAATTGACGCTTGTATAATAGATTAAATTCAAATTGAACAATGTTCAAAATAGAAATTATCATTAAATTTTAAGGTTTTTTTATGGTTGAAAGGCATTGAAAAGGGGAAATATGTTTAAAAATAATTGTTACGAAAATACGAAATTTTCAAAAAATTAAAGTTTTCATAACAATATTGCGCATGCGGTAAAAGTAGGGAACTGAAAATGAAAATGCAAGAAAATCTAATCAACGATTATAATTGAACAATGTTCAAATGTAAAATTTAATTAAAATTTGCTGTAAAATTCAAAATTTTGAAGTGAAATTTGGCACTGCCAGAATAAAAGTGTAGGCCTTCAATCCCAGCACTTGGGAGATCTCTGTGAGTCAGAGAACACTTTTGTCTTTATGATGAGTTCCAGGACAGCCAGGGCTATGT
>CAMWQA010000070.1 GCA_947176265.1 uncultured Clostridia bacterium
CTTCTCTAGAGTCGCTTGTGGTAGCGGAGCGCGGATTGCAACCTTTGGTCGCCATATTGGTAATAATATCGGTTTTGATTAAGTCGGTCAGCGCAACTTTGCAATCCATATATGAAAGCCAATTGTTTTCCGTAATCATTTCCAAAATGACGTCCTCTTGAAGAGGAACTTCCATTTTGTCAAGCGCGTATAGCAAAATAAGTTTGTTTACGGTATTTGATTCTAACATTATTGGCAGATATATTTTGAAATTTTTTCTATGAGTTCGTCGCAGTCGTTGTCGCTGTGTATTTCAAGTACTACGGGGCGGTTGAGATCAAGAGAGAATATTCCAAGTATGGATTTTGCGTCCACCACGTATCTTCCGCAACGCAAATCCATATCAAAATCATATTGCGAAATGATATTGACAAAGGTTTTGACACTTTGAGTAGTATTGAGAAGTAAAGATATTGATTTCATTATTTCATCCTTCTTGATTTTGCATAATATAAAAATATTATATACCAGTATGGCAGAATTTTCAAGCGCTTTAAGATATTTTTGCATTTTGCTCACTTGATATTTTTATATTGATATAGTATAATATAAAAAAACAATGGGGTAATTGCAATGATAGAGTTGTCTCCAAGCAGAGCGTATAGCATATTTTTGAACTATTGTGACGAGGTTGCAAACTCGTCCTATCTTCTCTCAAGCAGGGCTATTAAGAACCTTTTGAAGTTCATAGCAGGCACGCCGTGTCTGACAAAGTATATTTCAAAATGCAATTCGTCAATCAAGCTCAATGAGACTTACAACTCTATTTTCGGCGAGAACTCTCTCAATTTACCTGGGGACAACATGGCTATCGTATCTGTAGTGACCAAGTTGCTTTTTGATATCGACACGAATAATATAGATATGGATAAGTTTTTATCGGCGTATTACAAGTATGACGATTATTCGGCAAGGTATTCTCATTTTTGCAATACGGTGCTTGTGACCTACGCAAAAGCCTTCGGCGACGTTGTGAATTATAAAGAAAGGGTAATCGAGGCTGAAGAAGAGAAGAAAGTCGACAACGTTATTAAAGACGAAGTCGCGCCGTATATCTCCAAGATGACGCACATTGTGGAGGGCGATTCGCTTATCTCCGACGCAAAAAAAGACGATATAATTGCGCTACTTGACGGATTATACTATTCTTTTGATACCCAAAGGGCAAAACTCGTCAGGGCAATGTGGATAGGTTTGTTAGCCGTTACCGATAAATACAAACCGTTGCAGTCGTATATGAGGGAAGTAAAGAAGATACTTGAAAGTTACGCTTTGATATAATGTTCGACTCAAAGATAGGCTAGGCAAGTCTAAAATGTATCTTTTACGCCAAATCAATATTGTACTCACTTTGACGTACAGCTAGTACGACAAAGCTCGTCCAACTTTGCCTTGACGCAAAATCTATCATTTTATCTATTGCCTATCTCTCTTCTCGCAGAACGAGAAATGTGTAAAATAGAGAAACGCACGTAGCAACGACTCAATGTAATCTAAGCATAGTAGAAAAATAATTAAATATACACGTATCACAATAGTTAGAAGAAGAAAACAGTGAAAATTAAAGACAATAAGACAGCGATAAAAATAATCAACAAGGTTGCGATAGTTACGATAGTCGTCAACCTTGTTTTGGCAATCGGTAAGTTTTTGGCGGGTATCTTCGGCAACAGTACGGCGATGATATCCGACGCCGTGCATTCGTCAAGCGACGTGCTGTCTACTCTTATAGTGCTGATCGGCGCAAGAATTGCCGTCAAGAATGAGGACAAGGACCACAATTACGGTCACGATAAATTTGAAAGTATAGCGTCGATTTTGCTTGCAATGTTGCTCTTCGCAACGGCGTTGGGACTTGGATACACGGGTATAAAAGACATAATTTCCGCAAGCAAAGGCGACGGAACTTACGTCAAACCTGCGCTAGTAGCGCTCATTGCCGCAATAGTATCTATCGTCGTAAAAGAGGGGATGTATTGGTATACGATATTCTATGCCAAAAAGCTCGATTCTCAGGCTCTCAAAGCGGACGCTTGGCATCACCGTAGCGACGCATTTTCTTCAATTGCAGGCTTCGTGGGTATTTTAGGCGCAATGCTCGGGGTATACGTGTTGGAGGGTATAGCCACCGTGCTTATAGCCTTGCTTATTGTCAAAGTATCTTACGATATCGTCAAGATTGTCGTAAGACAGCTTACCGATCATGCCGCCTCTGAAGAACTAGTCAGCAAAATTTACAAGACAATTAAAGATGACGTAGACGTCAAAAATATTGATTTGCTCAAGACCCGTATATCGGGATCAATTGTTTACGTTGAGGCTGAAATCGCCGTCGACAGTACTTTGAATATCGTTGAAGCGCATGCAATAGCTCAACGCGTGCATGATAAAATAGAGTCGACCTTCGAGGAGGTTAGGCATATTGTAATCCACGTTAATCCTTATGCTGAGAGCGCGGATATCAGCGCGCCTTCCGCTTGATCTTCAGGTCTCGGGTTATCGACGTGTACATGTAGTACACTTGACGATACCGCTCGCCCTAGCTAAAGCGAAAATCACACTAATCTCCACGCTCTCAAAGTATTTAGAGCAAATAAAAAAAGCGTACTCTTCAGTACGCATTTTTTAAAGTATCTTCCACTCGTCGGGTACAAACAGTTCGCCGAAAACTCTTACGCAATATCTATCTGAAAACGACGCGATATAATCGCACACGACTCTGTCTTTTGGATAAGTATCCAACAGTGATTTGTAAAAGGCGGGAAGTTTGTCGATATTCTTGAGATAATACTCGAATATCAATTCAATCATCTTGACGGCTTTTACCTCTTGGCTCTTTGCTTGCGGATTGAAGTATACTCGGTCGTACATAAATTTGTGCAAGTCTTCTGTAGCCTTGTCAAAGTCGGGGGATTGCTTGATATATGGTTTATTCCAACTGTTTTCTACCATATCGGCAATAAGATTGTTTATACGTTTTGATTTAGAATTGCCAAGCACCTCTACGCAGTCTTTTGGCAAGTCGTCGTCGGTTATAACTCCGCCTCGTCTTGCGTCTTCTATATCGTGATTGATATACGCAAATCTGTCGGCGTATTTGACAATTTCTCCTTCAAGCGTTTTGGGAGTGTCGTGGTATCTGTGATTGCCAATGCCGTCGCGCACTTCAAATGTGAGATTTAGACCTCTGCCGTTGTTTTCAAGCAGTTCCACGACTCTTTGGCTTTGTAGGGAGTGTACGAATCCGCCTTCAACAAGCTCGTTGAGTTTTCTCTCTCCAGCGTGACCGAATGGAGTATGACCAAGGTCGTGTCCCAAAGCTATCGCTTCCACGAGGTCTTCGTTGAGTCTCAGAGCCCTTGCAATCGTACGTCCTATCTGCGACACTTCCAACGTATGCGTCAAGCGCGTGCGGTAGTGGTCGCCTTCGGGAGCAAGAAAGACCTGCGTCTTATGTTTGAGCCGTCTAAACGACTTGCAGTGAAGTATCTTGTCTCTGTCTCTTTGAAATTCCGTGCGCAAATTGCAAGGCGAAATCTCGCGTTCTCTGCCTTGGCTGTTTTGCGAAAGAGTAGCGTATTCGCAAAGAGTTTGAGCTTCTCGTTCCTCTAAAAGTTTTTTTACGTTTTCCATAGATTATATTATATACAAAATATGCATATTTGTCAAGAGGGTAAGCGAGCGCGTATATCGACGCGTCTTTGAATACATAAATTTAATTTACTTACGCATAATGGTAGTATGCTGATAGTTTTTACAAGATCTATATTGATCTATTTATTCTTATTGATAGTAATGCGATTGATGGGTAAAAAGCAATTGGGCGAATTACAACCTTTTGAATTTACCATTACGTTGATTGCCGCAGAACTTGCTTGTATTCCTATGTCGGATACGCAAGTGCCTATATTATACGGACTCGTGCCGATATTCACGCTGTTCGTCGTGGAATTCGTGCTTACCAAGATAGTCAAGCACTCTATTAAGATGCGTCAAATCATCAACGGCAAGCCCGTTATAGTAATCACGCCCGAGGGCATAGACTTTGAAGCGATCAACAGACTTGATATGACGGTGCACGATATTATGGAGTCTATCCGCGCCAAGGACTATACGTCTCCGGAAGAAATCGAGTGGGCAATTATTGAGACCAACGGCGATATGTCAGTCGTGCCCAAGTCGGCAAGCAAAGCCGTTACCGTCGGCGATATGGCTCTTCAAGTCGAGCAGACGCAATTGCCGTATTCAGTCATTTGCGAAGGCAAGCGCATGGGACGTAATATCAAAAGATGCAATCTTGACGACAACAAAGTGCAGTCGCTTATTGATAAGCTGGGCTATAAGCAAGAGGAAATTTTACTTTTGCTTGTGACGGGCGGAGACAGTTTTTATCTCCAACCGCGCCAAGGCAAGTTTGTCACGGGCAAGATAAGCGAGGAGGTAGGTTGATATGGGAAAGATAATACTGACTATCGTTTTGGTAGTGGTAATACTTGCGCTTGGTATAGGCGAACAAGTATTTATGCAAAAGGCTTTTGACGACCTCGTCGTACGCTGTGAAGATATACAACAACTTCTTATAGACAAGGACTATTCGGGCGCGCGCAAAGCCGTATTGCAAACAAAAGAGTGGTGGGCAGGCAAGCGTAATATCTTGGAATTTACTTGCCCCAACAATGATATCAAGGATATATACAAAGAGATAGGCGAGTTGGAAGGCACTTTGCAGTCAGAAATGTACGACGACTCAATCACGCGTACCAACGTAATTAAGTCTATGGCGGAAAATTCTAAAAACCTTTTAGCATATCGTATAAAGAATATATTATAAAATATATGCCAGCTGTAAATCGGCTGGCTTTTATTCACTTAATCCTGCGAGATAATCAATAGACACGTCAAAGTATTTTGCAAGCGCAACTAGATTTGTCAGCGTTGGCTCTCTCAAACCGTTTTCCCATAGCGATATAATGCCTTTGCTCACGCCGATAGCCTGCGCCAAAGCTACTTGATTGACTTTTCGTTCCAATCTTAATTCTTTCAAAGTTTCATCAAAAGTGAAGTGTTGTTCCAATTTTATCCGCCGTATTATAAATTATTTTTTCACTAATGTAAGAATTTGCCTTATAATCTTACAATTGTAAGATTATATCGTTAAAAAATATTCAAGATATACTATTAAACTAAAATACAGTAGATAAGGGTAGAATATGAACTTACAAAGAATTAAAAAAATATATAGAAAGTATTACTTAAAATCTTTTTTTTGGGCTTTGGCAATGATAGGCGCATTCGGCGTATTTTGTTGTTTGGTTCCCATATTAATAATAAATGATATGGGAGGCAATTCAAATGATTTTATAAGCGCCGCAAGCATCTTTATCGTTTCTCTCATTTTTGCATTCTTAGCGCAATTATTTAATTCGACAAGTACAATTGAGATGGATTTAAAAAATGTAGAATATGATCAAATTTGTCATTTTGCAGAAGAATTTTACAAATATGTCAGTAAAAAATTCGACGTTGATAGTAATATATTATTTAAAGATTTAAAATTGCTGCTAGACGAGGTGGAAACGCTTCAACAAACGATACTAAAAGATTGTGAAAATGCAGGATATGGACCTAGGTACGGACTAAAAGAAAAAAAGGAATTGTCAGATAACATAAAAATTAAAATAAGTTGTATTTATAAGTATTGTTTAGATGAACAGTCAATTGCAGAATTTCAATCTGTAATTGCTAATGACAAAGAAATAATAAGGTACGCTCCCAAGAGCGTTCGCATAATTGCGCTTATAATAAGTCTTTTATTTTTGCCGATAGCCGTATTAAACGGTTACGCGATTTTTACGCAAACGCTGAATCCAAAACTTATGTATACTATTACAGCGTTTATAGGTATGTTGAGTTTGTTTTTAAATTTGTCTGATTTTAAAGTAGAAATTTGTCCTGCTTGCAAAGCGTGGTATTTAATGGGATTTGAGGATAGCAAATCTAAAACGGAAGTTGTGAAACAAGAAAAAGATGTTGATAGATACAAAACTTACAATTTATATGATAAATCAGGGAGTAAATTAGGTAGTGTAAGCGGATATGTCGGTACAGATACGTATGAAAGAGAAAAAAGAGTATATACCGAAACGTCTTATTATAGATGTCTATGTTGCGGGAAATTACAAGTAAGAAATTATCGTAATACTACATACAGTGATTGGAAATAAATTGTCAATTTTAATTTGTCGAAAAATTTATTTTTTCGGCAAATTTTTTTTATTTATTGCATATTATAGAATATGTTTGATTTTAATAGGATTCATTTTATAGGCATAGGCGGAATAAGCATGTCAGCGCTCGCAATGCTCACGAGCGAGGCGGGAGTATGGGTAAGCGGGTCGGATAGGTGCGACAGCGAGATACTTCAAAAACTCAAGAGGTATGGAATCAACGCTTACGTCGGCAGCAACAACAGCGTTGTATCGGGCAGCGATTTGGTGGTATATACTTCCGCAGTTGGCGGAGACGACGCAGAACTCAAGTTTGCGCGCGCCAACAAGATAAGGTGTATGGAGCGCAAAGCCTATCTTGCGCTTATGGCGAAGACCTGCAAGAATTTGATAGCGGTAGCAGGTTCGCATGGCAAGACGAGTTCAAGCGCGATGCTATGTCATATATTTGACAAAATGGCATTGCCGTTTAAAGGGCACGTAGGCGGTATAATCAATTCTGTCGGGGCGAATTATATTGACACAGGCAACGACTATTTCATTACGGAGGCATGCGAGTACGGTCGCAGTTTTTTAGCGCTTGAACCCGACATTGGCGTAATCCTAAATTGCGATTACGACCATCCCGACACGTATCCCACCAAGGAGAATATGTACGAGGCGTTCGTCAAATTTGCCGAGCACTCCAAGACCGTTGTCATAGGCGAAGATGCGTACGACGTACTCAACTTGCGCAGTGTAGACAGAGACAAAATCTATACCTTTGGCTTTGGCGAGGACGCATATTTCAGAGCGGTCAATATCCAAAACGACGGCGGGAAATTTTCATTTGACGCGCTTTGCGACGGCAAGCCAATCGGCAAATTTACTCTTGACATATACGGCAGACATAACGTACTCAACGCTTTGGCGGTCATTGCGGTATGTCATCTAAATTGGTTGGATACGGAAGAAGTAGCCAAGTGCATTTCGCATTTTGACGGAGTAGACAGACGGTTTACCGATTGCGGACGTACGCCCAGCGGAGCGCGCGTAATAGTCGATTACGCCCATCATCCAAAGGAAATATCTGCGACGATAGATACCGTCAGACTTATGACCAAGGGGAGGATAATTGCGGTATTTGAACCTCATACGTATTCGCGTACCAAAGCTTTGCTGGGAGATTTTGCAGACAGTTTTTATTGGGTGGACGACTTGATAATACTGCCTACTTACGGCGCAAGGGAAAGTCAGGAAGAAGGAATAGGCGGAGACGTACTTGCTAGATATATCAACAAAAACGGAGACGGAGCATTGTATATGCAAGACTACGAAAGCGCGCGCGACTATATTCAAGGCAACGCTACTTCTCGCGACGTAGTCGTAGTATTGGGCGCTGGCAGTATCAATAAGTTGGGGGCAATGTTGATAAATAGTTGATGTTCAGTCAAGCTAATTTATTTGTGCTTGCAAAATCGCATGTAATATGGTAATATTAATATATAGGAGGGGATTATGAAAAAAGTTCTATCATGTATTACCGTAGTTTTATGCGTATTGTTATTCGCGGCGTGCTTTACGGCTTGCGCGTCTACAAATAAGTACGTTACCCCTGAATTCTCAATTGAGAATCAAGGTTACACCGTTGAATTTTTAACCAATATGGAAAAAGATTTTGATTTTCCAATTAAAGGACTCAAATTAAATCACGCCAATTTTGAGAGAGAAAGATGTATAGAATACTCTTGGATTATCAAAAACGCTCAAGGCGAGACAGTCGGTTGGCTAGAAAGCGACGGCGGTTACGATTTTGATAAGAAAGGTAATTTTAAATTCGGATACAGTCCGTCAACTAACAACGGAGTATACAGTTTTGGCGTACAACATATTGTTTTAGTTCTACAGGGAGACATTTCGGTATTTGACGGCATAACGATGCAGACTAATTGCGGAACAATCAGCAAGGCAGATATGGATCAAGCAAATCCTTATTCGGCTACGCAAAGATATATGATTTATGACCAAGAGAATAATATAGAAAAACCTATGGAAGGTTCGCAAGGATTTGTGTGTTACCATTGTGAACTTGATTTAACGGCTCTTGAAGTCAAAGACGTTAATAGTATAAAAATCTCCTTTAATATTCCTAATCTAACCGCTTAATTATTGCTTATTGATAATAAAAAACTCCGACTTGGTCGGAGTTTTTTATTTATCGTAATTTAATTAACATTTAAATATCGTCTTAAGGTAATTATGCTTTTTAGCCAGATCGCTGAATACTTGTTGCGATTCGGTAAAGTCGACTTCCTGTTCTATCAGGCATTCAACTTTGACGACTCCCGTCGCATGCATATTTATCGCAGTTTCTATTTCGCCAA
>CAMWQA010000071.1 GCA_947176265.1 uncultured Clostridia bacterium
ATTGTTGGGTAAATAAGTTAAACTTGAATAGATATTGAATTGATTGATATAATTTTATATTGATTTAAGTTGATAAATAAAGTTTAAAGGAGCAAATATGAATTTATTTAGTTTGTTAGGCGCTGACCAAGGAAACAACGGCGGAGGTTTGTTTGGCGGTTCAAGTTGGGTAATGATTGTCGTACTTGTCGTATTGATGGTCTTTATGTTTGCCGCATCTATCATACCTCAAAAGAAGCGTCAAAAGAAAACGCAGGAAATGATGAACAGTATTACCGTAGGCACCAAAGTCAAGACGATCGGCGGTTTTGTAGGAGAAGTTAAGAAAGTTGACAACAATGCAGGTACTTTTACTCTTGATATAAGCGCAAGCGGAGACGGAAGCACGATGGTTGTTATTGATAAATCGGCTATTTATATCGTACTTCAAGCAAGTAAGACGCCCGCAGGCGAGCCTATTCTCGAAGAGAAGGTAGCTCCCGAAATAGTTGCTATGGACGACGTCGAGGAAGACGCGGAAGCAGCGCAGAAAAAAGCTAATAAAAAGAATAAGAAGAACGGTGCAACTGAATCCAAAGAAGAAGGGACCGCGGCAAGCGGAGATTCGTTGGAAAAGACCGACAACAATACGCTTCTTAAAGACTAATCAAAAATCTAAGACGGACGCTATTTAGCGTCTGTTTTTTTATGTAAGGAGATGCGATGCGCGATATATGGAATCCTTGGCACGGTTGCAGGAAGTGCAGTGAGGGTTGTCAAAATTGTTATATGTACTATCTTGACAGAGTTCACGGCAATTTTCAAAGTGACAAAGTTGTCAAGACTGGGAATATGAATTATCCGTTGTCGCGCAGCCGTAGCGGAAAGTTCGTAATATCAAGCGGCGAGATGTTGAGAGTTTGTATGACTTCCGACTTCTTTATAGAAGAAGCTGACGAATGGCGCGAAGAAGCATGGGACGTGATATATCAAAGACCCGACGTTAAATTCTTTCTTTTGACGAAGAGACCGCAGAGAGTGGAGAAATGTCTGCCCAAAGACTGGGGCAACGGCTGGGAAAACGTATTTTTCAACGTCACTTGCGAAAATCAACGTCGCGCCGATGAGAGAATACCGATATTACATTCTCTGCCGTTTAAGCATAAGGGCATTATGTGCGCGCCTCTCGTAGGGCAAGTGTCTATTGCAGATTATCTCAAAGAGGGACAAATCGAGCAAGTATATTGCGAAGGAGAAAATTATGACGGCGCAAGAGAGTGCCACTACGAGTGGGTAAAGTTGTTGCACGACGAATGCGTAGACGCCAACGTATCTTTTTACTTTTTCGGGACGGGCAACGTTTTTATCAAAGACGGAGCAGTTGTTCGTATGCGAGATAAGATAGAACAATCAAAGTATGCGTACAATTTGGGATTAAATTATAAAGGCAAACCGATAAAGTTCAAACTTACCGACAGATTGGGATTGCCAATTGACGAGAGTTGTTATACGCCAAGGTTCAAAAGGCACTGTCTCACTTGCAGTAGCCGTCCGATATGCAACGGCTGCGAGGACTGCGGGAAGTGCAAAGAGGAATTTGTCGAGCAAGAAGAAATTGATATGTTTGACAGAGGGCAGGCTAATAAAATTAAAAGCTAAATAATTGAGTATATCAACATTCATAAAATCTGTTCAGGCGCCATATATTTATCTCAAGGAGGATAGAGTATGGCTATAAAGATGACTAAGAGAGACTTTCTAGAGATGTTTTTGGGGGTATTGTTTTCTATAATAATATCGCTTTTGGCAGTGATTATTTTTGCAATAATAGTCAAATATGCCAATCTGTCGACCAAGGTAGTGCAGATTGTCAACATATTTTTGAAGATATTCAGCATATTTTTCGGTTCGCTGATTGCGCTTAAGTCGGGCAAGAAAGGCTTGTTTAAAGGCAGTATCATAGGACTGTTTTTCGCGCTGATATCTTATTTGATTTTTTCGCTTATCAACGGCTCTTTTGCAGTGAATCCATTGACGGCGTTTGACGTAATAAGCTGTCTAGTCGCAGGATTGTTGAGCGGAGTATTTGCAGTCAACGTAAGAGGTAATAAATAATATTGCAACAAGAGTATTGCTTTTTAACGCCATGTCGTTTATAATTAAAACAGTTTTGAAATTCAAGACGGAGGTGGCGAAATGAACGTAAAAAGCCTTAAGGAGACGATTGAACTATTACGTAGTTTACTTAATATGGAAAGAACGCAGGAGAATAGGGCGGATATTAAAGTCGTCGTCAATGCAATAGGCGAAGAACTGTCAATAAATCTAAACGATACTATCAACTTTTTCGACACGTGCAGTACTGACGAATTTTATTGGTGCAGTATGCAATTCGTCAATCTTGCGAAGAACTTTAGGTCAAAAGAATTGGTGGCTTGCGTGGAACGAAATATAGCGAGAATTGAGAGCAAATTCACAAGAGAAGAGCTCAATTTTGAGCTTGAAGAGATGAGAAAACACGTGTGACAGTTGAGTTGATTCTGCATTTGTTCTATATAATTGATAAAATATTTAAAAGAATATTTATATAAATACTTGCAAAAGCGCGGAGTTTATTATATTATATAAATAATAAAACCTAAGCAAATACGGAGGATATATGAAACATATCAACAGCATCGTAACAAATTCTATGAAAAAGCAAGGCAATATCGGCTGCGGAGAATGCCAATCAAGCTGTCAATCTGCTTGCAAGACTTCTTGCACGGTAGGCAACCAAAGCTGCAAAAATCGCGACGAGAAAATCAACGCAACGAGAAAGCCTTTAATCTAATTACCGCTAATCTAAATGGTACACGCTTTTAAATTCGCTTATCACGACAAGGCATATCATTTTGTATGGGACAATGAAAGTGGCAGTCTGCATAACGTAGATTATGTCGCTTTTTTGTATGCAAAAAAAAGATACGGACAAGCTTTGATTGACGAGGAAGTCAACGACTATCTGGCAATAGCCAAATCCGACTTGCAAGAACTCAAAGAAGAGTTTGACGAGTTGGAGTCAATGGGAGTACTCAATACTCCATGTACTTCTTTTGCAAAAAAGAAGAGGATAGGCGAGATTAAGGCGCTTTGTTTGCATATATGCAACGACTGTAATTTGCGTTGTAAGTACTGCTTTGCCGACGAAGGCACTTATCACACTTCTGAGCGCGCATATATGTCCGAAGAGGTTGGTAAAAGGGCGATAGACTTTTTGATTAGCCACTCGGGCAAACGCAACAATCTTGAAGTAGACTTTTTCGGCGGAGAGCCGCTTATGAATTTGGACGTAGTCAAGTCCATTGTGGATTACGCTCGCTCAAGAGAAAAAGAGAGCGGTAAGTCCTTTAACTTCACTATGACGACCAACTGCGTACTTCTCAATGACAAGAATATCGAGTGGCTTAACAAAGAAATGTATAACGTGGTATTGAGCATAGACGGACGTCACGACGTGCATAGCGCGGTACGCAAAGCCGTCAACGGAAAGGACTGTTATGACCTCATCGCAAACAACGCAATCAAGTTTGCAAAGGCAAGGGGAAATAAGTCCTATTACGTAAGAGGTACGTTTACCGCAAAGAACTTGGACTTTGCCGACGACGTATTTACGCTCAACGATATGGGATTTGATCAGATCTCAATAGAGCCTGTCGTAACTGACATAGAGGATCTTAAAATTACCAAGGAACATTTGCCTGCCATACTCAAAGAGTATGAAAGACTTGCCGAGGGCTATATCGACAGAAGAAAGACGGAGAAGTGGTTTAACTTTTTCCACTTTATGATTGACCTTGAGGGCGGGCCGTGCATCGTCAAGCGATTGACCGGTTGCGGAAGCGGTTGCGAATATCTTGCAATCACTCCTACGGGCGGAATTTATCCCTGCCACCAATTTGCGGAAAACAAGGATTACTATATGGGCAACGTCTTTGACGGGAATATAGATTTGTCTATATCTGATAAGTTTGCAGACAATATCGTTACCAACAAACCCGACTGCAAAGACTGTATGGCAAAGTATTATTGCAGCGGCGGTTGCGTCGCCAACAATCTCAACTTTGCGGGCAGTATGGGCAAGCCTTACGACATATCTTGCGAAATGATGCGCAAAAGACTTGAATTGTCTTTGGCAATCAACGCAATCGAAGGCGCGCAAGAGAAATAAATTTTTATTTAAAATAAATTAAATCATTAGCAATTTTGTTTGCCAAAAATATTTTGGTATGCTAAAATACTATCTAGTTAATAAACACTCAAGGTCAGCACAGGCAGTTGCTTGTTTGCCAACAAGTTGCCGAAAGCGAAAATCTTGGGGAAGAATAAACAAAAAAAGGAGATTCAAAAAATGGCAGTTGTAACAATGAAAAGCCTCTTGGAGGCAGGCGTTCACTTTGGACACCAAACAAAAAAGTGGAACCCGAAGATGGCAAAATACATCTATTCGGCAAGAAATGATATTCATATCATTGACCTTCAAATCTCGGTTGAGCAAGTAGAGAAGGCTTACGCTTTCGTAAGAGACGTAGCTAAAGAGGGCAAGTCGATTTTGTTTGTCGGCACTAAGAAGCAAGCCCAGGACGCTATCAAAGAAGAAGCTCAACGTTGCGGTATGTTCTATATGAACCAAAGATGGCTTGGCGGTACTTTGACCAACTTCAAGACTATCAGAAGCCGTATCGAGAGACTCAACAAAATCAATCAAATGGAACTTATCGGTCAATTTGACCTTTTGCCAAAGAAAGAAGTCGCTATGCTCAAGGCTGAGAGAGATAAACTCGAAGCTAACCTCGGAGGTATCAAAGATATGACTCAACTTCCGGGTTGTATGTTCGTAGTTGACCTCAACAACGAAGACATCGCAGTTAAAGAAGCTCGTAAGCTCGGTATCCCTGTAGTAGGTCTCGTAGATACCAACTGTAATCCTGACCTCGTCGACTACGTAATCCCAGGCAACGACGACGCTATCAGAGCTATCAAGTTGATTGCAAGCATTATTGCCAACGCAGTAATCGAAGCAAACGAGGGTATCACTTTCTCCGTAGAAGAAGAGAGCGAGGAAGAGGCAGATCAAGCTGCGGCAGAAGAGCAAGTTGAAGAAGCGGCTAAAGAAGACAAGGCTGACGAAGAATAATCGAGGAGGAATACTGATTATGGCATTCACTAACAAAGACGTAATGGAATTGCGCGCTAAGACGGGCGTAGGTATGATGGATTGCAAGAAGGCTCTTACCGAGTCTGACGGCGATATGGAAAAAGCAGTGGAAATTTTGAGAGAAAAGGGTATGGCTACAAGCGCTAAGAGAGCCGGCAAGATTGCTTCTCAAGGTATCGTTGAGGCTTATATCAACGACAAGTGCGGCGTACTCGTAGAAGTTAACTGCGAATCCGACTTCGTTGCAAGAGGAGATCAATACAAGGCTTTCGTAATGGAAGTTGCTAAATATATTGCAGATAAAGACGTCAAGAACGTAGAAGAAGTAATTGATGGTATGGCTACGGCTACTGCAGAAGCAGTCGCAAAGATTGGCGAAAAGATTGCTATCAGAAGATATGCTAAATACGCTAACACCGGCAAGCTTGACAGTTATATTCACATGGGCGGAAAAATCGGCGTACTCGTAGAGATGAGCGGAAACGCAAGCGCAGAACTTGCTCACGATATCTGTATGCAAATTGCCGCTGCAAATCCTTCTTACGTCAAGGTTGACGAAGTTCCGAAGGAAGAAATCGAGAAAGAGAAAGAAATCTTGAAGGCTCAAGCTCTCAACGAAGATAAGCCAAAGCCGCTTAACATTATCGAAAAGATGGTTGAGGGTCGTATCAATAAGTATTATAAGGAAGTTTGCCTTGTTGAGCAACCTTTCGTAAAAGACGGAGATAAGACGATAAAGACTCTTCTAAAGGAAGCCGGCGCAGACGTAGTAAGATTTACGCGTTTCGTTATGGGCGAAGGCTTGGAGAAGAAAGAAGAGAATTTGGCGGACGAAGTTCAAGCGCAAATCATCAGCGCAAAGATAAACTAATTTCAAAAAGGAACACGGTATTCGTTTTCCTTTTTTTGAATAGAGCCTTCTCATAAGTTCTTGCGACAATCTTGCTACTGATTTTCACACTAAGTTTGTCTAGGTAACACGCACGTAGCTCTGCTACGAGCGCAACACCTATCCTCCTTATCGTAAAAATCACTAACGCAATCTTTTTCGCGTCACTTATTCGGAGTCTCTAAAAAATATATGAGTAGAAGAGAGGATGTTATGATTAAGTATAAGAGAGCAATTATCAAACTCAGCGGAGAGGCTTTAGCGGGAGAAAAGGGATTTGGTATTGACGAGTCGGTAGTGTCTTACGTAGTCGAGCAAATCAAAAACGTATATAATATGGGCGTCGAGATAGGAATAATTATCGGCGGCGGCAATTTCTGGAGAGGCAGACAGGCGTTGAAAATGGAAAGATCGGCTGCCGACCACATGGGTATGCTTGCGACGGTAATGAATTCTATCGCAATGCAAGACGCTTTGGAAGCGGCTGGCGTGCCTTGCCGAGTTCAGACAGCGTTGACAATCACAAGAATTGCAGAACCGTATATTTTGCGTAAGGCTTTGCGCCACTTTGAAAAAGGCAGAGTAGTTATATTCGCTTGCGGTACAGGTAATCCATTCTTCTCGACGGACACCGGCGCAGCGCTGAGAGCTGCGGAAATCAATGCAGACGTGCTTATGCTTGCAAAAAATATCGACGGCGTTTACGATAGCGATCCAAAGAAAAATCCCAACGCTAAGAAGTATGACGAACTCTCTTATATGAAAGTCGTTCAAGACGGACTTCAGGCAATGGACGCAACGGCCATCACGCTTTGTATGGAAAATAAGATACCAATCATTGCATTTGCTCTCAAAGAAAAGGATAGTTTGCTCAAAGCGGTTAGCGGAGAGAAGATAGGCACTTTGATTCATTAAGCTCAATAACAATGTCATATAAAAAGGCATATCGTTTGATATGCCTTTTTTAGTTAATAATTATTTATAATAGTCTAATACGTAAAATACTTGAATTTATCTTTGACATTTGGTATAATTATCATAGCAAATTTTAAGGAGCGCTAATTATGGCATACGATCAAATGGAAGTATTAGAAGCTTTTGACGAGTTCGAGACAAAAATGGACAAGAGCATAGCTTCTCTTCAATATGAATTCAACAATATGAAAGCTGGCAGAGCAAATCCGCATATTCTCGACAAAATCGTAGTCGACTATTACGGAGTACCTACGCCGTTGAAGCAGATTGGTAATATTCAAGTCCCAGAGGCAAGAATGTTGCTTATAAGCGTATGGGATACGTCAATACTTAAAGAAGTTGAGAAGGCTATCATTGCCGCAAATACGGGAATTATGCCTACCAACGACGGTAAGGTCTTGAGAATGGTATTCCCGGAACTCACTCAAGAGAGAAGAAAAGAACTCTGCAAGTCTCTTAAGTCTTTGGCAGAGAATACAAAAGTTGCGCTTCGTAACGCTAGAAGAGATATCAACGACAGCATCAAGAAGATGAAAAAGGATTCTCTTATCTCTGAAGACGACGCGGCAGTATACGAAAAAGACGTTGATAAAAAACTTGCCGCTCAAATTGACGTAGTCGACAAGATGACGAAAGAAAAAGAACAGGAAATAATGTCAGTATAATTAATAAGCAAGGCATGGAACAAACACTCAAAATACCGACGCATATCGCATTTATTATGGACGGCAACGGCCGTTGGGCGACACAAAGAGGGCTATCTCGCAGCGACGGACACCGTCAAGGCGCAGAAGCTTTGAAAAAGGTCGTCAAAGCATGCTCACAAAAGGGAATTAAGGTCGTGAGCGTGTACGCTTTTTCTTGCGAAAATTGGTCTAAAAGACCTCAGTCGGAAATTAAGTTTTTGTTTTCCTTGATTACTCAATTCGTCAAAAAAGAGATGAAAGACTACGTTAAATCAGGTTATAGAGTCAGATTTAGCGGAGATTTATCTCAATTGCCAAAGGCTACGCAAAGCGCAATCAATAAAATTGTCGAAGCAAGCAAGGATAACGATGGACTTATCGTCAATATTGCGCTCAATTACGGCTCTCATCAAGAGATAGTCAGAGCGGTAAACACAATTTTGCAGTCGGGACTGAGAGAGATTGACGAACAAATGCTTGAAGACTGTCTGTATTCAGCGGGGCTTCCGCCTTTGGATCTTGTGGTAAGATCGAGCGGAGAAAAGAGATTGAGTAACTTTATGCTTTGGCAAGCGTCATACAGCGAATTGATATTTTTGGATAAACATTGGCCTGACTTTGACGAGAGTACGCTCGATGAAATACTTATCGAATACTCAAAGCGAAATAGAAGATTTGGAGGAATTAGTTGATGCTCAAAAGGATTTTGACAGCCGTCGTAATGCTGGGAGTTGTTTTTGGAACTATATTGGGACTTCGACAAGTCTACGTCGAACTTGCCGA
>CAMWQA010000072.1 GCA_947176265.1 uncultured Clostridia bacterium
TACTTACTGCCAAAGTAATTGTGGGCAAAGTATACTTTACATTGAGAAATTATCTTCGATAAGTGAGGTGTAAAATGAATTTGAGCAAACGTAGGTCAAGACTAATATGCTGGACGAGCATTATTTTAGCAATGCTTATCATATTTGGTTTTGCATTTTCCGGAATATTGAATAACCAAGTTGGGGAGATTGCGCAAGCTGATACGGCTACGACTGCGGCAAGCCGCATGGCTTCGGTGGTTAATCTCAATGCAAAGGGCGTTGAGACGAATGCTTTTGGCGAGATGCTCACAGGCGGACAAAACGAGTATATTTATTATGGAAGTAATACGAGTACGGGAAAGCCTGTATTAAAGTGGAAAGTTCTATCAGGTGAAGATACCAAATATACAGACGGAGATATATTTCTATGGTCGGACGCCGTATTGGGATCATCCAACCAATATAGCGATTCCAACACTTCTGTTTACGGTGCGTATTGGAGTACCAGTAAGATGCGCGCTACGCTTAACGGTGGAAAGTACTATGGGGGTAGCAGTGTAAGTGATTTAATGACTATAGCGGATAGCAATTCATATTTGGGAAAATATTTTAGCGATAAAGAAAGGCAAAATATTGCAAAGACAAAGGATTACATAAGCAAATGCTATACCTGGGCAGCGGCTCACTCTAAACCTCAAAATTATACGACCGGCATAGTAGGTAACGGAAATGAGCAGTATAAAGCAAGTGACGTAAACACTGTGATTTCAAGAGCAAGCAACGTGAGAGACGCAAGCATAACAACAGACGGCTCAAGCATAATTGAGACGACGTCAGACTATATATTCTTGCTTGACTATTATGATATGAATACCCATGAGTACGGCTTTTATGACAAAGCCGACGGCATGTCGTACGCAGAGAAAGTGGCTGATTCGGTTATCCCAGGATGGACGTTTGCCTCTGACGGATATCCAAGTTGTTACGATATTTATATAAATGGAATCAATTATCTCAAGTCGTCAAACAATTATTGGCTTCGTACAGTCGGTCGCTCATATTCCCAACAAGGAAGTACTGCTTTAATCCAAAATGTAGTACTCTATGCAAATTGTGAAGGACGTCTCACTTACGGTCAAACAGCCGCGGCGACAGATATGGACACTCGTCCCGCATTTAATTTGTCTTCGCCGTCGGTAGTATATGCCAGCACGACTCCAACTGTAGGAACTACGTTTACCAAAGTAGACGCTACTATCGGCGCTGCAGATAAGCCTGCATATAAGGTATATACCAAGTCAAGCGGTTACGTGAATTACAACGCGGCAGCGTCGGGAAAACCTAGCATAACGGTTTCGGGAAATAATATAAGCGTAACAAAATCGGGACAGACGGGCAAGGCAATATTCTTGATTTCCAAAGGCAGCAGCGGAGAAGTCATGTATCAAGCAAATTGTGATTTCAACGCCAGCGGCGTGGCTACCGCTGCGTTGCCGGCAAGCGCCGTCGCAAGCGATTATACCGTGACGGTATTGTTTGCCGATACTTTAAGGGGCGGATATTATGCCGAAGAAGTCACGGGAAGTTATACGCAGTGGACGCTTACCAATCCCCAAGATACGACCGCGGTATACAACGGCTCCGTGCGTACTGCTGCAGATTTTGCCAGTGAGGCTTGGTACAACGCTTCAATATACGGCGATATCAGCAAAGTGGAGGTTACTATCCCCACCAACGCAATTACCGTAAACGATTATACCGTTTCGTTCACTATAAAAGATCAAGATATAACGTGGGCTGACGGAACGAGAGGTAAAAAGGATATAACTTTGAAAGTAAACCAAAAACCTGTGTCAATTACTTGGACGAACGACGCCGACGGAATACCCGATCCGTCGATTGATGCAAGCGAGATATGCAGTAACAGCAGCGGTATTGCGGATACCGTAAGTATTACTTCCCAATACACAGGTACGCTGACGGTGGGAAATAAGCCGTATACAGACACCTCGAATAAGCCTGCGAAGGCGGGTAATTATACCGTGACGGCGCAATCGCTGAGCAACGGCAATTACAAGTTTGCAGACGACGCGGTTAAGAGTAAGACGTTTAAATTGGATATCAAAGAGTTGAGCGAACCTTCTATATTAGAGACCTCTTGGTGGAAATACTCGGGCGATACGCAGACTTACACCGTAGACGGTACGTCGTATAATCCCAAATATCTCGAACTTACAATACCTACCGTATTCAAAGACGAAGAAGGGCTTGCTTTTGACCCTGTCGGCAATATAATAGCCGTCCTCAACGCCAACGACGCAAATCATGAGTTCTATTATCTCAACGTCCATATCAAGGACCCCGACAACGCGCGATGGGCGGATACCAAAACTACTGAAGATAGACAGCTCAAATTTAAGGTTTTGCCGTACGATATAGAAATAGAGCTCAACGGCGGAGACGGCCTTTTGAGCGGCGTGTATAAAGAAGATACCGAGATAGATATCGAAGTCACGACGGAGATTTTCCCCGACCATAATCTTGTCGTCGATATTGTGGGTATTTACAACAACGCTCCTTACAAGTTGTTGGAAAGCTTGCAATTTGATGAAGACAGCGTCGGAAACGTGCTTACCGAGACGTTGAGTACTGCAAAGCTGTTGGCGAAAGGCAACTATGAGTTGAGCATGGTTTTGCGCGCAGGAGAGGCGGACAACCGCAACTTCAATATTGTTTGCAACGACGTTACGCTTGCCATCGACGAAGCAGGTCACGGCAGGGATATTTGGAGAATAACCGCGGGAAGCAAAAAGTATTACGGCAGCAGACATTATGAGAATATGGGTACGACAACGGTCGTATATACGGGCGCAATTCCTTATGACAGCAAAGTCACTTACGGCATTGAGCTGACTCCGGGAACGGACGGACTTACCGTAGACAATTACAACAGCGAGGGATACGTCAACGGATATTTGACGGTAGGCGCAAACGCGTCAAATTCTGACGTGGGTAAGAATGCTGACGTATACACTACGTCTGTCAGAGTAAAAGACGGCAGCAACAATATTACAATTTATACGATTACTTGGACGGTATCTCCGCATAAATTCGATCTGTCCAAAGTCAAGTGGAAAGACGACGGCAAATACGAGTATACCGGCGAACCGATAACTCCAAGCCTTGAAGGTTTGCCCGAAGAACTTGAAGTCAAGAACCTTATGGGCGCAAATACCAGCGGAACGGCAGTCAATACTTACGGCAACGTCACGGCTACTTTCAAGATTAAAGACGGCTATTTAGATACCAACTATATCTTGCCGGAACAAGGCGAAGCAGATAGTTATGACGGCGACTTTACTTGGACCGTGGCTTGGCAAATAATACCTGTGCAGATCAAGCTTGTTTGGGACTATAAAGACGCTCAAGACGTCAACGACGTACCCTTTAGAGTATTGGTACTGTCTGACAGCAGAGTAGCTGATAAGATAGATTATGAATATTACGAGACGGACAGCCAAGGTAATATTTTAAGCGATACATGGTTGTCAGAAGACCAGATAGAAGTCAACGCAACGCAAGTCAAGTATTACAAAGCAAAGCCCGTACTGCAAAGCTTGTATCAAGGCAACTATGCATTCCCCGAAGGAGAGGACTTGTATTCATACGTATTCGGCGTAGGCGGAGATTCTACGGCAATTGCGGTCAATCTTGCAAGCAATTCTTACGTATATACCGGCAAAGAAGTGGCTTTGAAGTGGGCTAGCGGTACGCCTGTCGCAAGTCTCAATTTTACCTACTATCAAGGCGACGTATTCGGCAACAAGATAGATTACGTACCAAAGACTATGGGCGCGTATTGGGTAGAAGTTACGTCAAAAAATCCGTCGGTGGTATTGAGCGGCGATACTAAGTTCCAGTTCAATATAACCAAAAACGTAATATCTTCGCAGTGGAAAGAAGGCGCAAAACCGCCCGTACTTGCCAATTTGACGAGAATACAGTTGCAAGAAGGCGTAAAGTACGAGTTCTATGACGCAGATATGCACGAGGTGGACTTCAGCGCGTTGAGCGCAGGCGGAACGTTCAAGATAAGAGCGGTGTTGAAAGATACGCTTAACTTTGAGTTTGACGACCAGGAAGTAGAGACGGAAACGATAGAGTTTACCGTTGCGTCGGGCGAGGAGTTGAAAGACCCGTCTGATATAAATAACCCCAACTATAAATTTGACGATGAAGATCCCAACAATCCGCCTAGCGGAGATATTGGCAGCGGCAATACCACTCCCGGCGGAAACAACGGCGGCGGAGGAAGCGTGGATTTCGGCAAGGTCAGCGACTTTATAAAGAGTTGGTGGCAACCGATAGCCAGCGCAATAAGTATTATATTGATCGTATTATTTATGGCAAAGGGCGTAGGCTACGCAAACAAGAGAAAGCAGACCAGACAGACCACGCAGCGCAAATACGCCAACTATTATGCGGGCGCAACGGGCTTGTTCGGTTTGGCAACGTCGGCTTGGACGGCTATAGCTTGCGTACTCATGGGATTGGCAGTGGTAAGTTTCGTATTTATGCTCATTGAGAAGAAAGGCTATAATAAGGCTTTGCTTGAGCAGGATGAAGCAAAAGACGAATACGACCAAAAGAAGAAAGAAGAAGAAAAAGAAGAGGCAAGACAACGCGACGAAAATATGCGCATGATGCTTATGGGCATGATGGGCGGCAACGGCGGCGGTATGGCGCAAGGTATGCCGCAAGGCGCATATATGGGCGGCGGTTACGGTCTGGGCGTAGACGAAATGAGAGGACTCATCTCCGAGACTGTCACGGCGTTGCTTCCAAATATGCAGCAAGCTCTTCCGCAGCAAGCGTCGACAAATGACGACCTTGTCAACAGACTAATCGAACAAAACGAGAAGTTGATGGAAAAACTCGAGCATCAATCTGTAGAAAGAGTAGTCGAAAGAGAAGTTGCGGCAGTCAATACCGACGACGAAACTATAAAGCAATTAATCAGAAGCCAAGAACAGTTTAAAGAGCGTTCGCAAAAGCAGGACGAGACCATCAAGCAGCTTATGGAAAAAATCGTCGAACTTTCCTCTAGTAACAAGGGCGAAACTCAAGTCGTCGAAAAGGTAATCGAGAAAGAAGTGCCTGTCGAGAAGATAGTGGAAAAAGTCGTCGAAGTACCCGTAGAGGTAGAGAAGATTGTCGAGAAAGAAGTCAAGGTAGAAGTACCTGTAGAGAAAGTAGTCGAAAAGATAATTGAGAAAGAGGTCAAGGTAGCAGCTGCCGCAAAGCCGAAGAAGGAAGTAGCTCCGAGACTTACTCTTGACGAGGCTTACGCATTGCTATCCAAGCAACAGCAAAAGTACTTTGACGGATTGAGACAGTACGCATTGTCCAAGCCAAACGCTAAGGAGAAGACGTCGACCTACGCAATCACGATTGGACAATCTACGGTAAATCCTCTCTTGAAGTTGACTATCAAGAAAGATATGACGGTAGCGCTCTTCAAGATGGAAGACGAATATCTCAAAGACATCAAGAGAGACGCAAGCGGCGACGGTACGAAGATAAAAGTCAAAGAGACTGAAGTCATCATAGCAGACGCGCAAGCATGCAAGGCTGCAAAGAATATGATAGACCTTAGAGAAGATCAGATAGAGCGTTACAATGATTTACTCAAAGAGCAAAGAGCAATGAATCGCAAATAGCGCGTGAAGCAGTTATATTATTGATTATATTGCCACAGCGCGGCAGTTATAATAAAAAGGTATGTACATGACGTACATACCTTTTTATTTTTCCACGTCATTCTGAGCGCAGTCGAAGAATCTCTGAATAAAAAATCAAATTATAATTCTAATCTATTGAGACCCATTCGACTGCGCTGCGCTACGCTCAGTGCGATTGGCTACGTCCTTGATAATTTCATTTCGATATAGAAAATTTTATATAGAAAATTCTATATTTACAGCGTAGAAGAAAATAGGCGAGTATAATTTAGGGTAGAAAAAATCAAGCCAAACTATCCGTTTTTTGCATATATGGTTTGAAACATTTTGAGAAAACAAAAAATTGCTGTATTATAATAGAAATGATAACAAAAACCTTTGAAGAAACATTCACTTACGAGGCGCTGTATAGGGCGCATTTACGCGGAAGGCGATGTAAGAGAGACAAAAAGCCGTTGATACGCTTTGAAATGACGATGCTCAGTCATCTTAACGAATTGCATTTAGAATTGATGAACGGCAAGTATAAAGTCGGAAGATACCACAGTTTTATAGTCGAAGAACCCAAGAAAAGAGAAATACAGACCTTGCCTTATGAAAACAGAGTAGTTCAGCACGTGATATGCGACGACCTGCTTGCGCCTTATTTTTTGCGGCACACGATAGTAGACAACTGTGCCTGTCAAGAGGGCAAGGGCGCGCATTTTGCGCTCAACAGATTTGAGACTAAGCTCAAAGACTACGTCAGACAGTACGGCAGAAACGGGTACTTTCTCAAGTGCGACATTCTCAAGTATTTTCCCAGCATGCCGCACGAACTCTTGGCGCAGACGGTATGCAAGCACATACAGGACGAGAAGATTAAGAAATTGGTGCGCGATATAATAGAGAGTTACCACGCAGGTCAGACTTTTTTGGATAAGTACGGCATCGAGTCGCTGGGCAAAGACGGAACTAAAACCGGTCGCGGAATACCAATCGGCAATCAGACGAGTCAGGTATTTGGCATGTTTTATTTGGATAAGGTCGACAGACTGGTCAAGGAGAAATTGCGATTTAAGGTGTATTCGAGGTACATGGACGATTTCGTATTGTTGCATCAAGATTTGGATTACGTCAAATACGCGCTTGAAGAGATAAGGAAGGTGGTTAAGGAGTTGGGATTGTATCTCAATGCAAAGACGCAGATATTTCCCATTAAAAACGGCGTGACGTATCTGGGCTTTCGCTTTATCGTGACGGAAGATTGCAAAGTAGTCAAGGTTGTCAAAAAGCAGACCAAGAGGCGGCTGAGATGGCGGGCGAGATTGCTGAAGAAAGCGTATATTGAAAATTTAATTCCCATTGAGCGCGTCAAAGCTTCGCAGGCGGCTTTTCACGGACACTTGACGCACGCTCGCAGTTACAAATTTGAAAGAGAATTAAACGCCAAATTAAATTTTGAAGACAAAGGAGAAATTACAAAAGATGGAAAATCAAGAAGACAAGGTGTTGAGCCAGCTCAACAAGGAGATTGACACAGAGCTTGGCGTACCGCCTTATCAGCCTACAGGCGAGGGCAAAGCAAGCAGAAAGCCCTTTCGAATCCACGATTTCGATTCGCCGAGGGACAAGGAGATGGCGGTATTCACGCACGCAAAAAAGTTGAGCGAATATATATTCGTCATCACGGAAAAATCGCCAGTCAAGCTGAGGTGGAGCATAGTGTCTCGCCTGCTCAATTGCTCGGTGGACATTATCGAGAATTTGTATATGGCAAATTACACGAGAGGCGAAGAGAGAATAGTGTGGCAAAAGAAGGCGATGATAGCCTTGAATCTATTGGACTTTTATACCGAGACCGCCAAGACCAAGCAGGCGATTACCGTCAGGCAGATGACGATTATCGTCAATCAAATTACAGAAGTGCGCAAGCTTTTGACAGGTTGGGTAAAATCCACCAAGGATAAATTGTAAATCGGGGAGACCCTTCGACTTACGCTCAGGGTGACAAAAAATATGTCATTCTGAGCGGAACAAAGTGGAGTCGAAGAATCTCTGAACAAAGAAACAAATTATAATTATAATCGGGGAGACCCTTCGACTACGCTCAGGGAGACATTAAATTTGTCATTCTGAGCGGAACGAAGTGGAGTCGAAGAATCTCTGATAAAGAATCAAATTAAATAAGTCCCGACTAAATGTAGCGAAGCGGAATTTACGTTTGGTCGGGAAGGGCGAAGTCCAACCGTATATTTAGCAATTACTTTTGTTAAAAAGTGATTGCGCCCCTTCTAGGTTGTGACGCACGCCCAGTCGAAGAATCTTTCCGTTAAAAACGTCTTGGTGGGGCGATAAAACTCTTTTTAACGATTGCAAAAATTGCATTAATAAGATATAATAATACTGATATAACAATATTATATATTAGGGCGTAAGTTTTCTGATTTAGGAGAGGCTCACAGGCCTGGCTGAGGTCGGGCAATAACAATAATTCTAACAATGCCTAAACGCTGACCTCCGCGGGCGATCGAAACAATGATAACGTGCGCGCGTCTGAGTTCGCTCTCCGTCCTGCGCTTCACTCGCTTGTCTTGTGGCAAGTTTTCCCGTATCCGGCCTATTCACGTGATAGGCGGACAGATGATCGGAGTATGAAGGGGCTTGCGTCCTGCCGTGGATTTATCCTGTATCTAATACACATCTACGATCCCAACAGACAAGGCATGATCACGTATGACG
>CAMWQA010000073.1 GCA_947176265.1 uncultured Clostridia bacterium
GTATTGCGACGTCGAAATTCGATTTTGCAAATACCAGCCTTTTGAGTAGGGCAGTCGGGCTTTTTTTTATCGAAAAAAATACAAAAGTCAAGCGACAGTATGCTCACTTTTGCAAAATTGTCAAAAAAGTTACCCAAGAAACATTAGGAAAATAGTAAAGAAATTGTCTGATTTTCTTAATTCAAAGTTATATTTTCTAATTTACAGATGAAAATTCAACAAAAATACAAAAAAGTTATTGCTAAAACCGCAAGGTTTCTGTATAATGTAACTGGAAATATAGAAAATTCTATAATTTATATCCCATAACTACTAAAAGGGGTGAGAGAATATGCAAAAGACTTTAAATGCAAAAAAGATATTGAGCGTTTTGCTTGTCGCAGTACTCGTGACTTGCGTAATGATGAGTTTTGCCTTGACAGGGCAGGGCAGTCAGACGGCAAGCGCGGCAAAGGTCAATCCGACCAACGAGACGGGTATTGTGCCTATCGGCGAATTGCTCAAGACGGACCGCGCTAACGACGCGAAGGACGTCGGCAATAAGGGAGTGTTTGACATCGAGAACTTGACCAAGTTGTTTGAGGCTTTGACCAACGTCACGGACGCAACGATTGACGACGTCAAGGCTGAGATGGCAAGACCTATAGTTCCGCCCAGCACGCCGACCACGACGCCGGCAGCGTTGAGCGATCAATTACACAATTCGACGAAGGCGGGGGATAATACGTATATACCCAATACGTCCAACAATACTTATTCCAACGCTTACGTAGGATCAATTCACTACGGTCTTAACGCGCAAGACATCAGAGATTTGACTGGCGGTAAGAATATCGAAGTGGTATTCGGCGGACAGACTTGGCAAGTGGTCACGTTGACGACTACCGGTCAGGCGTACGATTCGGCGACTGGCGCTGCCCCAGACGTAGCAGCCGGAGACGTAGTGCTGACTTTGATGCTCAAAGACCCAATCGACAATTACAAGACGTATTGGAACGGCTGGCAAGCAAGCGACTATCAGTCTCACAACGAAAAATACGCTTCGTCTTTCTACAGCGCTTCAATGATAAGAGCAATACTTCTCAACGGCAAAGACAGCAACGGCAACGAAGTGAAGTACGCTACGGCGGCAAGCACTTTGACGTCTTTGGGAGCCGCATCTCTTCCTGCGTCTTACGGCAATAATATGAGAGTGCCCGATTACGCTACGAATTGGTCAATCTTCACAGACAGTGACGTAGATAAGGCAGTAACCAACTTCCTTGTCAAGCCAAAAGACGTGCTCTATATGCAAGACGAGAATTTCTACGACGTCCTTACTGCCAACGGCAAGAACGATGCAAGCCATAAGTGGGGCAGCGGACAGAACGAGGCTTCCAAGAACAAGTTGCCTTCTTCTATCGGCACGCCTACAAGCGGTTATAACAACAACAGATGGTACAACCAATACGACGGCAATTATAAAGTGCATTTTGAGCAAGAAAAATCCACTTACGACACCAATATCAACGTAGGCGGAACCAATTTGCTTTACAATTCTACAAATCACGACCCAACTTATTTTAGCTGGGCAGACGACTATTTGTGGCTTCCAAGCTGGGCAGAAGTAGGCGAGAACGGTACCGGTAACGGTATTACGGGACTTTGGGCTCTCAACGACTCTCAACGTAAGTATAGCAATTCTGCTTCTACTGCAGCACAGGCCTGGCTGACGTCGGGCGTTAGCAATAATTCTAACGGTGCCTACACGCTGACCTCCGCGGGCGATCGGCTATGGTAACGTGCGCGCGTCTGAGTTCGCTCTCCGTCCTGCGCTTAACTTAAATCTTTCCTCTGCCGCGCTGAGCGCGGCCCCCAAGCTTGCTCAACCCGGGGACGTAACAGTAGAATATACAGGCGACGAATTAGACCTTGATTTTGCCGCGTCAGCGGCCGCCGCGAAGTGGTGGACAACCGACTTTAAAGACAGAGTCGAGGCTACCTATTATAAAGGCGCAGTTGAGCAAAAACCCTTAGATCCTTATGATTCTTATACTGTCAAACTCCACCTCAAAGACGCCAACGATACTTGGGCGCACGTGGCGAGCAAGGATGACATTACTATTAAATTTACCGTAACAAAAAGATCTATACCTTTCCCCAAATGGGATACTGCCAACGGCGGAAAGAAGACCTTCAACGGAAAAGACCTTTCCTTTGAACTATTCTACGACGACGATTATTTGGACGATTTGTTCGATTTGACTGGCAAATACTACTTTGACGATTTAGTATCCGTGACGACCCCTGACGGCGTGACCAACGTCGGCGGAGACGGTTGGGAATATAAGGCGAAAGACGTCAAGAAATACGACTTGGTATTTGCAATCAAGAGCGACGTCGCAGATTATTTCCAATTTGCAAAGGGCGCGCCGACAGACGGCAAGTTGCAATTTGAGATAGAGAAGGCTACCGTCAACGCTACGCTTACCGCAGAAGACGGCGCTACCGCCGCGCTTAAGGGTAAAGAGGGCGACACTGTCAAAGCCGTGCTTACCATTTTGCCAAATCAGATTTATGAAGATTATCCTGCCAAATTCACGTTGAGAGCTCAGCGTTCGGGCGCGTCGCCAAAGACGGTATCGACCGAGATTACGCTGACAGACGCAAGCGGATCTGAAAACGTAACCATCAGTTTGGCTACCGTCAGCGCGCACAAAAATCTATATAATTTGACTGCAAATTGCAGCTCTGACGAGTACGATATAGTATTTACCAATACGCCTACTTTGCAAGTAGACGAGGCAAGCAAAAACGTGCTGAGATGGCAATTGTACGTCGGCGGAAAGGCGCAGACCGGCAATTACGTAGATTGCGACATTGACAGCACTACCAAAGAAGTTACTTTTGATAAAAATCCTATATATTATACCGGTAAGTATACCGAGTTCAAAGCGTCCGCAACTCCGCTTGGTTACGTCGTCAAGACGACGAGTTACAACGGCGGTTACAAGATGGACACGACTGACCCCGCTTCGACCAATACCAAGAAGGGTACCAACGTCGACGAATATACGACTATCGTCGATATATGGCAAGACGGAGATTTGGCTACGGTAGTTACCTTTAAGATTAATTGGAAGATAGTTCCCGCGCTCTTTGATTTGTCGAGCGTCAAGTGGCTTAACGAAGGTAAGTTGCCGTATACCGGTGCTGCCGTATCTGCAGAACTTGATCCCAAGACCTTGCCAAAGGGCTTGAAAGTAGCGGGTTATTCCACCAATCAGGGCTCTATAGTAACGGATACTGGCACGGCGTCCGTCGAATTCGAACTTGACTCTGCTTACGAGGGCAACTACGTTTTGCCTGTCAAGCCCGATCCGTCTGACCCCGACGACCCTGTTACTTATACCGGTACGTTTAACTGGGAGCAAGAGTGGGAAGTAGTGCCTTACACCATTTCCACGGCAAGCTGGCAGAACGTACTGCATCCAGACTCAAGCAAAAACTTTAAGATATTGCAGCTCAAAGACCCAGTTGCGGCAACGATGGTATCGTACGATTTCTACGAGACGGATTCTCACGGCGTAATCCCATCGGGCGCAGCAAAGTTGACAATCAACGATTTGGAATTGCCTGCAGACGGCGCAAAGTGGTACGTGGCTGTGCCTACGCTCATGGACGACGTCAACTATAAGTTTGACAAGGCAAATCCGCAGTCAAGAGCATTTATGATTGGCGCAATCAACGCGGCTTTGATCAAAGTGACCGCAGCTCCCGCCAAGACTACGTTTACGTACAATACTCAACCGAGACAGGTTACGGTACAGACTACCGGAGCAAATCTCAACAACGGATATTTTGACGTCGCATACTTCAAGGCGGACGGCATCACGCTTATGGGCGGAGCTCCAGTCGAGTGCGGTACCTATTGGGTTGAGATTACGCTTAAATCTACGTATTCAGACAGATACGTCCAAGACGGCGACACGAGATTTGAATTTGAGGTCGTGCCTGCAGAGATTACTCCAAGTTGGAAGAATACCGCAAGACCGCCGGTACTCAATCTCGAATACGGTCAAATCAACGCAATCGAGTATACTATCATAGACGAAGCGGGCAACGAAATCACAGGAGTTGACACCCTCGATCCCGACGTAGTATATCAGATTAAGGCTGCAATCAGACCTGCATATCAAAACAATATTAAGTTCTCCGTGCAGGATAGCTACGGCTCGGATTACGATACCGACTACGTATCGTTCAGCCTCACGGCTGCTGACATAGCGGGCGGGCTTTACGACCCGAATAATCCCAACAACCCCAACTATCCGCAGATTGACCCCGAGGCTCCTAATACCAATCCTAACGACCCGGGCAATCAGGGCACTACCAATCCGCCTAGCGGAAATAACAACCCAAGCGGCAACGGAGGCAACGGCGACAATAACGGCGGAGGCGGTTCGCTTGACCTCAGCGATATTGCAAATAAGCTCAAAGGCGTACCGCTTTGGCAGTTGATTGCAATCGTTGTAAGCGTCATACTTACGATAGTATTCTTGTCAAAGACGGCTAAGTATGACAGCGAAAGAAAGAAGTTTAATAAAAAAGCCGATAAATTTGAGAGCATGTATGCCGGCGCAGCATTCTTGGGCGTGGCAACGACGATATGGACGGCAATAGCGTGCGTATTCATAGCGTTGGCTGTAGTCTCATTGGTAATGATGATTATCGCCAAGAGCAGACGCAACAAAGCCGAAGAAGCCTTTGAAGACAGCCGCGAAGAGTACGGACGCAATCAAAAAGAGCTTGAAGATCGCAAGAAGGCAGAAGAGAAGGCTGACGCTAGACGTCAAAGCGAAGAAATGCGCATGATGCTTATGGGCATGATGGGCGGCGGTCAGCAAGCCGCAGGCAACGGCGGAGCTATGCCTCAAGGCGCGTATATGGGCGCAGGCTACGGCATAGAGGATATTCGCGGTATTATCTCCGACACCGTCACTGCGTTGCTCCCAAGTACTCAACAGCTCTTGCCTCAACAGGCTTCGACCAACGACGAGATAGTGCAAAGACTTATTGATAAGAGCGAACGCACAGACGAGCGTATGGATCAAATGATGCGCAATCAAGAGATGCTCATCAACAAGATACTCCACCTCAGCGAAGACAGACCGGTCGTTGCTGCTTTGGCAGAACCTCAACCTCAAGTAGTTGAGAAAATCGTCGAGAAAGAAGTCCCTGTCGAAAAGATAGTGGAAAAGGTCGTCGAAGTACCGGTCGAAGTTGAGAGAGTCGTCGAAGTTCCCGTCGAGAAGATTGTAGAAAAAGAAGTCATCAAAGAAGTGCCGGTAGAAAAGGTGGTCGAAAAGATCGTCGAGAAAGAAGTGCCCGTCGAGAAGATTGTCAAGGTACACGTACCCGCAGAACCTAAAATTAAGAAAGAGACTGCGCCGCGTCTTACGATTGACGAAGCTTACGCTCAATTGTCTAAACAGCAACAAAAGTATTTTGACGGATTGAGAAGCTACGCTTTGGGAAAAGACAAGAGCAAAGAGAAAAAGTCGACTTACGCAATCACTATCGGACAGTCTACTATCAATCCGCTCATCAAGTTGACGATTAAGAAAGATATGACGGTAGCGTTGTTCAAGATGGAAGATGAATTCCTTAAAGACATCAAGAGAGACGCAACCGGCGACGGAACCAAGATAAAGGTCAAAGAGACTGAAGTCGTAATCGGCGACGCTCAAGCTTGCAAAGCCGCAAAGAATATGATTGATTTAAGAGAGGACCAAATAGAGAGGTACAACGACTTGCTTAAAGAGCAGAGAGCTTTGAGAAGCAAGAAGTAAGAGTGTGATCTCTTGCAATAAAAAGCGGAACGCAAAAGCGTTTCGCTTTTTATATTGATAGAGATTTCTCCATTGCGGTCGAAATGACAAAATATAAACCGTCAAAATGACGAAACGTAAATCAATTCAATTATTAAATGTCATTTCAATTATTTAAACGTCATTTCGAGCGAAGTCGAGAAATCTAAAGCAGTTGAAATGACAAAACAGTTTACATTGGTTGAAAGTGGTGTTATAATATTTTAAAATAATATTGATATAGGAAAAGTAAAAATGGAAATCAAAGGAAACATAATGGACGTCCTCCGCGAGAGGGGCTTTATCAAACAGACGGTAAGGGAAGAAGAACTTTATAAGCTTTTGGGCAGCGAGAGCGTGCCTTTCTATATCGGATTTGACCCTACTGCAGACAGCCTCCACGTGGGACACTTTATGCAACTTATGGTAATGAGCTATATGCAAAAGGCAGGTCACAAGCCAATCGTACTTATTGGCGGCGGTACCGGCAAGATAGGCGATCCGTCGGGCAGAACGGATATGCGTCAAATGATGACGGACGAGACTATCAGACACAATTGCGAGTGCTTTAAGAAGCAGATGTCCAAGTTCTTTTCTTTTGAGGGCGAAAACGCCGCAATCATGGTCAACAACGCAGATTGGCTCGACGGACTCAACTATATCAAGTTCATAAGAGATATAGGCGCGCATTTTTCGGTAAATCAAATGTTGACCGCCGAGTGCTTTAAGACGAGAATGGAAAAGGGACTTTCTTTCCTTGAGTTCAACTATATGCTTATGCAGGCTTACGACTTCTTGTATCTATTCGAGCATTACGGCTGTAAGCTTGAGTGCGGCGGCGACGACCAATGGTCCAACATATTGGCGGGCGCAGACCTCATCAGAAGAAAGAAGAGCAGCGACGCTTACGCAATGACCTTTACGCTTCTTACCACCAGCGAGGGCAAGAAGATGGGCAAGACTCAAAAGGGCGCGGTATGGCTTGACCCTGCAAAGACTTCGCCTTATGAGTTCTATCAATATTGGAGAAACACCGCAGACGCTGACGTCGAGAAGTGTATGAAACTGTTGACGTATATGCCTATTGACGAGATAGCTCAGCTTTGCAAATACCAAGACGAGAGAATGAACGTCGCTAAGGCAAGACTTGCTTTTGAGCTTACCAAGATTGTTCACGGCGAAGAACAAGCTCAGCTTGCGCAAAAACAAGCGTTGGCGGCTTTCGGAGGCGGCGGAGAGGATATGCCGTCTAGAAGCGTCTCCAAGGACTGCGTGAATATCTGCGACGTCATGGTTGCCGTGGGCGCGTGCAAGTCCAAGAGCGAAGCGCGCAATCTCATCGCAGGCGGCGGAGTTAAAATTGACGAAGAAAAAATCAGCGATATAAATTACTCTTTGACAGACGCTCACAAAGCAAACGGCTTCGTCTTGCACAAGGGTAAGAAGATGCACGTCAAAGTGTCGGTTGAATAATGCGAGATTACTTTACCGTCGCCCGGCAATTCGAGAATACTATCGTCATCAATAAGTCGAGGTTTATTACCACGCTTTTGCCGATAAAGGATTACGACGACGCAATAGCTAAAGTAAAGAGTATATC
>CAMWQA010000074.1 GCA_947176265.1 uncultured Clostridia bacterium
TTTACAAGAGACGGCAAAGAAGAGGATATCTACAATCAATCCACGGTCGACTTGACGGACGAGTACGTTGCGCCTTTTGAGTATGACGGCAACGAGATTACTCTTAAGGCAATAGCAAATGATTACAGTGTGGATACAGGATATAATGATGACGGCTTTACAGACGGATATAAGAATGCCAAAGGTACAAATGCAGATACGTATATTACGCAAGTTGCAGTGGTAAGGAATGGTACAAGCGCACGTTCAATATATACATTGACTTGGACGATATGCAAATATAAGTTTGATTTAACAAACGTCAAGTGGGTAAACAACGGTAAATTGCAATATACAGGCGACACCGTATATGCAAGATTAGAGAGCTATCCCGAGGGATTGACGGTAACGTATAGCAATGACAACGGACTAAAAGTAGGAGAACATTCTACGGCTACCGTTAGATTTGAATTGGCGGCAGGGTATGAAGACAACTACGAAAAGCCAATGCAAGGCGGCAAGGGAATCAATTATAAGTTTGACGGAAACGGAGACTTTGAGTGGACAAAGGATTGGGAAGTTGTTCCTGTAGTAATTTCGGCGGGCAGCCCCAACGATTGGGCTACGGTAGACTATACCGACTCGGACGAGAACACGTATAAGATACCGCAATTGATAGATCCGCTTGCAAAAGATTGGATAGAGTACGTTTATTTCGAGACAGATAGCAACGGCAATATACTGCCCAATGCTCAGCCGTTGGAGATTGAAGATATCAAGTATTCTGCCACAGACAGAAAGTGGTACAAGGCGTTCCCGATTATCACAGATACGGAAAACAATCATAAATTCCCCGACGGCTTAACAGAAAATGATTTGTATTCTCCTTTCTTCAGTGTGGGCGGAGGCGCAACAGCAGTAACAGTAAAACTCAAGAGCAACAAGATAGAGTACAACGGCAAACCGCGTAACGTCAGCTTGGTAATCACGGGCGGAGCAAAAGCGAGTGACTTTACGCTCACATATTACGTCGGCGAACTTACCGACGATGAGCATAGATTGAACGAAGCACCTACGGATAGAGGAACGTATACCGTAGTAATAGAGTCCAATAAGACTAGCGTATCGTTGACGGGCGCGACGCAGTACACTTTTGAGATAATAGCCGCTACTATAAACAAGTCATGGAACAAGGTAGCAAAGCCGTACGTGCTTAACTTAAAGTACGGACAAATCGACGGCATAGAATACGAGATGCAGGATGCAGACGGCAATCCCGTAGCGTACGGCGATTTAAAGGCAGGCAATAGGTACCAAATAAAAGCCAAGATAAAAGAAGATATGCAAGACAATTACTCCTTTACCGACGGCACATATGTGACGGGATGGGAAGAGTTTGAGCTTAAGGCAGATGATATGCCTAACTTGCAAGACCCCAATGACCCAAGCAATACGCACTATCCGCAAGAGGAAGAGCCGGACGCCCCGATACCAAGCGGAGCGCCGAGCGGAGATACGTCAAACGGCGGCGGCAGCATAGACTTTGGCAAAGTAGGGGAGATGCTCAAAGAGTGGTGGCAAGTAATTGCATCGGCAGTAAGCATAATATTGATAATTATATTTACAAGCAAGGGCATAGGCTATTTAAATAGGAAAAAAGAAAACAAGAGATTGATAGAAAAGTACAGCAACTATTACGCGGGAGCGACCGGCTTATTCGGCTTGGCAATGAGCGCATGGACGGCAATAGCGTGCGTACTAATGGGATTGGCTGTAGCGGCGTTTGTCTTTATGTTAATAGCCAAGAGTTCCTTCAAGAAATCGCAACACGCATTGGAAGACGCGAAAGACGAAAACGAACGCAATAAGAAGAACGAAGAAAAAGAGAATATGCGTATGATGCTAATGGGAATGATGGGCGGAAACGTAAACGGCGGAATGCAAGGCGGATACGCTTATGCGCAACCGGGTATTGGCGCAGAAGAGATGCGACATATGATAAATGACGCCGTAGCAGGATTGTTGCCCAACGTTCAGCAGTATTTGCCGCAACAAGCGTCGTCTAATGACGAACTCGTGCAAAAACTTATTGAAGAAAACGCAAGAAGTCAAGAGACCATTCAAGAGTTGACGCGCAAGCTCTCCGAACAACAACCTGTTGAGAGAGTTGTCGAAAAAGAAGTTGTCGCTACGGCTATATCAGACGACGAGACCATAAAGCAGATGATGAAAAATCAAGAAAAGCTTATGGAAAAGATATTGGAACTCTCTGCAAATCAAAAGGAAACTCAAATCATTGAAAAGGTAGTTCAACCGCAGGTGCAGGTTATCAAGAAAGAAGTGCCTGTCGAAAAAATAGTGGAGAAAGTTGTCGAAGTTCCTGTCGAAGTCGAGAAAATCGTTGAAAAGGAAGTAGTCAAGGAAGTGCCTGTTGAAAAGGTCGTGGAGAAGGTAGTGGAGAAAGAGGTCAAAGTCCACGTAGCAGCTTCCGCAAAACCTAAGAAGGAAGTAGCTCCTAGACTTACGCTTGACGAAGCATACAAACTTTTGTCCAAGCAACAGCAAAAATACTTTGACGGATTGAGAGAGTATGCGCTCTCGAAACCTGGCGTTAAAGAGAAGACGTCCACTTACGCAATCACAATAGGACAGTCTACGGTAAATCCGCTCTTGAAACTTACGATTAAGAAAGATATGACGGTAGCGCTCTTCAAGATGGAAGACGAGTATTTGAAGGACATCAAGAGAGACGCTTCGGGCGATGGCACTAAGATAAAAGTCAAAGAGACGGAAGTCATCATATCCGACGCTCAAGCTTGCAAAGCTGCGAAGAATATGATAGACCTTCGCGAAGACCAGATCGAAAGATACAACGATCTTCTCAAAGAGCAGCGCGCTATGAGCAAAAGAAAATAAAATCAAAGTGGAACGCATTTGCGTTCCACTTCTTTTATTATGCTTTTGGCAAAGAAATATCCGTTTCTTCTATATCGGTGTATCTATAGGTCAACAACTTTTTATCTTTTGCGTTTTCGATAGAAAGCGTCATTTGCTTTTTGGTAGAGCAGTCGAGCGTAATCATATAGTTGTCGACGTTGCCGAAAAGGTCTTCTTTTTGACTTTCGTATTCGGTTGTAAATTCGCTTTCTTCATAGTCCTTGCCGAAGAAAGTTTCGTATTTTACTCTGAATGCCTCTTTGAAGAAATGGTCGGGGTCAATCGCATACTTGCGCTTTGCAATCTTCTTGACGTAAGGGTCTTTTACGCCCACGTATGCAAGCCCCGTTCTGTCGGCGATTGACGAGAGATAGTCGTCTGCGTCTTTGACGTCAATGTCTTGCCAAGCTCCCGAAATATAGGCTTTGTTTTCGTCTACGGAAAATTGGTATATTACGTTGTTGTCTTCGCCATCGTCGCTTACCGTCGTGGTCTCAAAGAGTATTCTCGAGCCGTCGTTGACATACTTTGCAGTAGTGTTGGGTTCTTGCGAGTTGACCACCGTAAAGTTCTTTAGGGAAGTGAAGTCTGTCACGTCGTAATAGTTGAGGTCCCAACCTTCGCCGTCTTTTTGGCACGCGCACAACGCGCAAGCAAGCGCGCACACCGTCAATATACAAGTTGTGATAATTAATTTCTTTTTCATGGTTATCCTCCAAGTACAGTTTCTGCAAATTGTTCAAACTTATGCACAGTAAGTGACCGACTGCATATATCAGCGCGCCTTCCGCCTTATCAGCGAGTCGACGCTCGGGGTCACGTACTGCAAGTACGCTCACCGCTCGGTCGCTCTTGCTAAGACGAAAATCACACTAATCTCCGCACTCGCGCGAGTCTTAGAAAAAAATTTAAAAAAGTTATTTCAACCTATTGACATAGTGGGTAAATAGGTTTATAATCATATTAACCTATCGGATAGGTAGGCAAAAACAAGAAGGTAAAATTATGCAAAACTATTTTGAAAAACTTGTCAGAGAAAATTATCGTTTTGGACGAATGTGTAGACGTTGTATAGGCTGTAAGTAAAAGGATTTGAGATTTCTCCACTGCGGTCGAAATGACGTCGGAATCTAAATCCTAAATAATATATAATATTTTATAATATATTCAATATAATTAACTAATTAAAGAAAAAAGGAGATATAACAATGTCTAAATATAAATTTGAAACGCTTCAACTTCACGTAGGTCAAGAACAACCAGATCCCGCAACGGACGCAAGAGCTGTGCCGATATATCAAACGACTTCGTACGTATTCAAAAATTCCGCTCACGCTGCGGCTCGCTTTGGACTTGCAGACGCGGGAAACATATACGGTCGTTTGACCAATTCAACTCAAGACGTATTCGAGCAAAGAATAGCTGCCTTAGAGGGAGGAGTTGCGGCTTTGGCTTTAGCTTCGGGCGCGGCGGCAATTACTTACACTTTGCAAGCGCTTGGACAAAACGGCGGTCACTTCGTGGCGCAAAAGACCATATACGGCGGAAGTTACAACTTGCTTGCGCATACTCTTACCAACTTTGGTATCACGACGACTTTCGTCGACATACATAACCTCAAAGAGGTTGAAAAGGCAATCAAAAAAAATACAAGAGCAATCTATATCGAGACTTTGGGCAATCCCAACAGCGATATTCCCGATATTGACGCTTTGGCAGAGCTTGCGCACAAACACGGTTTGCCGCTTGTCGTTGACAATACGTTTGGCACTCCGTACCTTATCCGTCCTATCGAGCACGGCGCAGACGTTGTCGTACACTCGGCAACCAAGTTTATAGGCGGTCACGGAACTACGCTGGGCGGAGTAATCGTCGACAGCGGAAAATTCGATTGGACTAAGTCGGGCAAGTATCCCGCAATCGCAGATCCAAATCCGTCTTATCACAACATTTCTTTTGCAAAGGCTGTCGGACCTGCGGCGTTCGTCACATACATAAGAGCGGTACTTCTTCGCGACACCGGCGCAACCATTTCGCCGTTTGCGGCGTTCTTGCTTTTGCAAGGTACGGAGACTTTGTCTTTGAGATTGGAGCGTCATGCGGAGAATACAAAAAAGGTAATAGAATACCTATCCAAGCACCCAAAAGTAGAGAAAGTCAACCACCCGTCGCTTGCAGATCATCCCGATCATGCGCTGTATGAGAAATATTTTCCAAATGGCGGCGGCTCGATATTCACGTTTGAGATAAAGGGCGGAGTAAAAGAGGCGCACAAGTTCATAGACAGTCTTGAGATATTCTCGTTGCTTGCCAACGTGGCAGACGTCAAGAGCCTTGTCATTCATCCGGCAACCACCACGCACAGCCAACTTACCGACGAAGAACTTGCAGACCAAGGCATCAAGCAAAACACCATTCGTCTGTCAATTGGCACGGAGCATATAGACGACATTATCGCAGACCTTGAGAAAGGCTTTGCGGCAGTAAAATAATTTTGGAGGAGAAAAACATGTCAAAGATTTATACTTCGGCAGATCAACTTATAGGAGGAACTCCGCTTTTGGAGCTTACGCACATAGAAGAGAAATACGGACTTAAGGCAAAGATACTTGCCAAGCTCGAATACCTCAATCCGGCAGGTTCGGTCAAGGACAGAGTAGCCAAGGCTATGATTGACGACGCGGAGAAGTCGGGCAAACTCAAACCCGACTCCGTCATCATAGAACCCACTTCGGGCAACACCGGCATAGGTCTTGCGTCCGTTGCGGCGGCAAGAGGATATAAGATTATTATCGTTATGCCCGAGACTATGTCAGTCGAGCGCAGACAGATAATGAAAGCGTACGGCGCGCAGCTCGTACTTACGGAAGGCGCAAAGGGTATGAAGGGCGCAATCGCTAAGGCGGAAGAACTTGCCAAAGAGATACCCAACAGCTTCGTTGCGGGTCAATTCGTCAATCCCGCCAATCCAAAGGCGCATATCGCTACTACGGGGCCCGAGATATATGAAGACACCGACGGCAAAGTAGATATATTCGTTGCAGGCGTAGGCACCGGAGGTACTGTTACCGGCGTGGGCGCATATCTCAAATCGCAAAACCCCGACGTCAAAGTCGTTGCCGTTGAACCCGCTACTTCTGCGGTATTGTCGACGGGCATTGCGGGCGCGCACAAGATACAAGGTATCGGAGCAGGCTTTGTGCCGGACGTGCTCAACACCAAGATTTACGACGAGATTATCACGGTAACCGACGCTGACGCTTTCGCAACCGGCAAGTTGATTGGCAGAAGCGAAGGCGTACTCGTGGGTATATCTTCGGGCGCGGCTGCTTACGCGGCAATCGAACTTGCAAAACGTCCCGAAAACGCAGGAAAGAATATAGTAGTACTTTTGCCGGACACTGGAGACAGATACCTCTCGACGGCGTTGTTTAATGATTAAATAATAGAGATTTCTCCACTTCACTACGTTTCGGTCGAAATGACGTAATCCGTTTATGTCACACTGAGCGAAGCGTAGCGGAGTCGAATGTGTCTCTATCGATTAAAAATTAAAAAGGAAAATATATGACGATCTCTACGAAAGGACGGTACGCGCTGCGAATAATAATTGACCTTGCGGAAAACGACAACGGTTCGTATATCCCCATGAAGCAAGTTGCCGAGAGGCAAGGTTTGTCTCTCAAATACTTGGAGCATATACTGTCCATACTCAAACAAAATAATTTAATCGAAGGTCTTCACGGCAAGGGCGGGGGATATAAACTCACGCGAAAGCCCGAGGAATATACCGTCGGCGAAATATTGCGACTTGTCGAGGGCGACCTCGCTCCGGTAGCCTGTCTGGAGTGCGGAGCAAAGCCCTGCGAAAACGCGGAGCATTGCCGCACGATAGGTATGTGGAAGGGTTTGCATGAGCTTATCGAAAATTATTTTAACGGTATAACCGTAAAGGATCTTATGCAAGACGATACAGACCCGACGAAGAAAGTTGACAAATCTTTTTTGGCGGCGTCGCTCTAAAGTCACTTCGAGCGAAGCGGAGAAATTTTTACCGATTAAAAACGAAAATTTAAAGCCACGCAATTAATTTTGCGCGGCTTTTTATTAAAAAATATTCTATTAGAAAAATTATTTGTGACTTTTCTAAAAAAAGTATACTTTTACTGACTGCTCCCGAAAAAGCACATTTTCTCAAATACATTATACTTTATGCTTTAAAATAATGCAATACATTTGGGTCAGTAAAAGTATACCTTTTTTGTAATTTAGTATTTTCAAAGGCAGTAAATCAAAGTTTGTAATAAATAAAAAAATATACAAATTTTGGATTTAGAAGTACCTGTCATATAGAAAATTCTATACTTACTGCCAAAGTAATTGTGGGCAAAGTATACTTTACATTGAGAAATTATCT
>CAMWQA010000075.1 GCA_947176265.1 uncultured Clostridia bacterium
ACGTTCTTTACGACCTGCCCGACTAGTTTTATATCGAAGGTATGGCGGATATAATCAAATACGGATGTATAAAAGAAAAGTCGTTTTTAGCCACGCTTGAGGGCATAAAATCGCGCGAGGAATTTATGGACAAAGTGGATGACATAGTCTACACTTGTTGCGACATAAAAAGACGCGTAGTCGAAGTAGACGAAAAGGACAACGGAGAGAGAATGTTGCTCAATTTTGGACACACCTACGGACACGCCCTAGAGAAGTATTACAACTTCACGGGCTATTCTCACGGACAAGCCGTGGCGATAGGTATGACGTATATCACGGCAATATCAGAGAAGTTGGGACAGACGGCAAAGGGTACGGCTGGCAGAATAGTAAATATATTGCGTCAATACGGATTGCCTACGGCAGATCCCGTAGATGCAAAAGACGTATTGAGCGCAATCAAGAGCGACAAAAAGAATTTGGGCAAAAGTCTCAATGTGGTTTTGCTCAAAGAAATCGGCGAGAGTTACACTTATCCCACGACAGAGGAGTATTTTCTCAAGTAATGAACGTAAAAATAACACCGACAAAACTTAAAGGAAGCGTAGTTATTCCCCCATCAAAGAGCATGGCGCACAGAGCGATAATTTGCGCCTGTCTTGCTAATGGGAAAAGCGTGGTTTCCAACGTGGCTTTGAGTGACGATATAGTTGCGACGATAGGCTGTATGCGTAATCTCGGCGCGAAGATTGAGGTCAAAGACGGAGTTTTGGAGATTGAGGGAAGCGCGCAAAAACTTTCGTCGAACTTGACTTTCGATTGCAAAGAATCGGGGTCGACGTTAAGGTTTATTTTGCCCATAGCGCTTGCGCTCAACGGCGGAATGAATACTTTTGTGGGCAGAGGTAAATTGGGCGAGAGACCTATGAAAATATACGAAGATATTTGCAAAGGACAAGGTATCGAGTATATTGACGGCAGTCTTGCCAACGCAAATCATCTTTTGGATTTGTCAGTCAAAGGGCAATTGAAGAGCGGAGAGTATCGCGTTGACGGCGGAGTAAGTTCGCAATTCATCACTGGACTTTTGTTTACGCTTCCGTTGCTTAAAGGAGACAGCAAGATAATTATCGAGGGTAATTTGCAGTCGGTAGGCTATCTCGATTTGACGTTGTCCGCGCTCAAAGATTTTGGCATAGATATTGTCAACGACGGCTATAAAGTCTTTTCTGTCAAGGGCGGACAGAGCTACAAAGCGCATGACTATTATATTGAGGGAGACTATTCACAAGACGCTTTTTACGAGGTTGCAAACTATCTCGGCAACGATATTGAAATGCAAGGACTCAATGCGGACAGTTTGCAGGGAGACAAGGTAATCGTAGACTTTGTTCGCGCATTAAAGAATGCGGATAAGAGCGAGAAGTTGACTTTTGACGGCAGCAACTGTCCAGATATAATACCTGTGTTTGCGTTGGCGTGCTGCCTAAGACAAGGACACACGGAAATAGTCAACATATCGAGATTGAGAATAAAAGAATGCGACAGACTTTCCGCCACGGCAGAGGAACTTGGCAAGTTGGGCGCGCATATTTCTCAAGGCGAAGACTTTTTATCAATCGACGGAGTTGATAAGTTGCAAGGCGGTATTGTAGACAGTCGCGGAGACCACCGCATGGCAATGACGCTTGCTATAGCGTCGACGGTAGCGGACGGCGAAGTGGAGATAATAGGCGCGCAAAGCGTATCCAAATCGTATCCCAATTTCTTTGACCACTTTGAAGAACTTGGCGGGGATATAGATAAAAATTTATAAGTAATTAATAATATAGAGTCGAGACTCTAAAAACAAATTGGAGGAACAAATGAGCACTGTATGGGGCAGTAATATCAAAATAACAATCTTTGGAGAATCGCACAGTTCTGCGATAGGCGTCGTAATTGACAATTTGCCGTCGGGAATTGTATTGGATTTAGAAGAGATTCAACGCGAAATGGCGAGAAGAGCGCCCAATGGCGGAGAGTATTCCACTCCGAGAAAAGAGGCGGACGAGGTAGAAATCGTCAGCGGTTATTTCAACGACAAGACGACGGGTACGCCGCTTTGCGGTATTATTCGCAACACCAATACAAAGTCTAGCGACTACGACATACTTAAAGAAGTCGTCAGACCTGGACACAGCGATTTTGGATATTATCACAAGAGCAACGGCAACAACGACTACAGAGGCGGAGGACACTCTTCGGGACGTCTTACCGCGCCGTTGGTATTTGCAGGCGCAGTGTGCAAGCAGATATTGAGACAAAAAGACGTGTTTATAGGTTCGCATATTGCTTCGATTGGTCATATTAAAGATGCAAAATTCGACGCAAGAGTTGACGGCGCCATGCTAGAGAATTTGACTAGGCAGGTATTTCCGCTCAATGATAGCGGCAAGTTTGTCGCTATGGATTATCTAATCAAAGAGGCTCGCTCTGACGGCGACAGCGTGGGCGGTACTATCGAGTGCGCAATCGTTGGCGTACCGGCGGGAGTTGGCGAACCCTTTTTCGAGAGTATAGAATCTAAGATTGCAAGTTTACTCTTTTCCGTACCTGCGGTCAAGGGAGTGGAGTTTGGCAAAGGATACGAGCTTACCAAGATGAAAGGCAGCGAGGCGAACGACCCATTTAGAAGCCTTGGCGGAAGAGTCTTTACAGCCACCAACAACAACGGCGGAATTTTGGGCGGACTGTCCACCGGTATGCCCATCATCTTTGATGCGGCAATCAAGCCTACGGCTTCTATTTTTAAAGAGCAAGACACGATCAACGTTGTTACGGGCGAAAACGTAAAACTCAATTTGCAAGGCAGACACGATTCGTGTATAGTCGTTAGAGCCGTGCCTGTCGTCGAGGCTGTTGCGGCAATTGCGATATACGACTTATTGCGTTATAGAGACGACCTTTAATACGGTTTAGGCGGTATAATATGGACGAATTAGAAAGATTAAGAGGACAGATAGATATAGTAGACAAGGAGATAATCTCGCTTTTTGAAAAGAGAATGGGATATGTGCTTGGCGTTGCCGAGTATAAGAAAACGCACGATACCGGAGTTTTGCAGACTTCGAGAGAGGAAGAAGTGCTCAATAAGGCGGTAGGAAATCTTAATAACAAAGAATACGCCGACTCCGCGCGTCAGCTTATGATTGAGCTTATGGGATTGAGCAAGGATTTGCAGCGAAAGAAAATCTCAAAGTCAAATCTTTTTGGCAAATATGTACGCAAACCTCTTGATTTGAAAGGCAAAAAGGGATATTACGGAGACAAAGGCTCTAATTCTCAACAGGCAATGATAGACTTTTTCGGCGACGAAAAGGGCGATAGTTTTGCTACGTTTGAAGATATATTTATCGCTTTGAAAGAAGACAAAATACAGTACGGCGTTTTGCCTATAGAGAATTCTTCGACGGGCGCAATAACCGAGGTCTACGACTTGCTCCGCAAATACGACTTTTTTATCGTAGGCGAGCAATGGCAGGGTATCAATCACTGCCTATTGGGAGTCGAGGGCACGAGGCTAGAGGACGTCAAAGAGGTATATTCTCATCCGCAGGCTATCACGCAGTGCGACAATTATCTGTCGGGAGGTAAGTGGAGAATTATTCCGTATAAATCGACGGCTTCGTCTGCTAAACTCGTTGCGGAGCAAAAGGACAAGAGCAAGACGGCAATTGCGTCAAAGCGCAACGCTCAGCTTTACGGACTTGAGGTAATCGCGGAGAATATTCAGTCGCAGTCGTGCAACTATACGCGTTTTATCGTCATTGGCAAGAATTTGCTGGACAGTCAAAAGAGTGACAAGACGAGTATCGTATTCGCTTTGAATTCCACTCCGGGCGCGTTGTTTAACGCATTGAAGTATTTTGCAAAGAATAATATCAACTTGCTCAATATTGAGTCGAGACCCGTGGAGAACTCTCCCGAAAGATATTATTTTTACGTCGATTTGGAGTATCCTTGCAATTCGTCTAAACTTAACGAAGCGTTGGAATACGTCGCGGAAGTTTCGTCGTTCTTTGAGATAATTGGAGAATATCCAAAAGGACAAAGATTGTAAGTTCGCCTCGAAGCGAGGCTAGGCAAAACTAAAATGCGCCTTTTTCGCCAATCTAGCCTTTGGCTTACGTCGACGTACAGCAAGTACGACGGCGCTCGTCAAAAACTATCTTGACAAAAAATTCGCTATTTTTCAATTGCCTATCTCTCTTCGCGCCGAACTACCGCAGTGGAGAAATCTAAATTGGATTAGTATAGAGGTATAAAAATATAAATGAAAAAGTATTGCGTAATAGGAGAAAAACTGACACACACGATGTCGCCTCAAATACATAAGGCGTATTTTGATTATTACAAAAAGGACGGCTCTTACGAAGTCATGCAAATTGCCATGGAAGATATGTTGGGCGATTGCAGCGGCAAACTTTTGCAATACGACGGTTTCAACGTGACCGTGCCTTACAAAGAAAAGATACTTAAATACCTTGTCGGTACGTCTGAGGAAGCCAAGAATATCGGCGCGGTCAATACCGTGGTCAATTCTGACGGCAAGTTATACGGCTACAATACCGACCCATTTGGTTTTGAAGGTATGCTAAAGGCAAACGGAGTTGAGATAAAGGGCAAAACTTTCGTCATACTTGGCAGCGGCGGAGCATGTAAATCCGTTTATTATATCCTCAATCAGCGCGGAGCAAAGCGCGTAAAGATAGCTACTCGCGACGACAGTAAAAAAGGCGTTGACGACTTTATCACTTACGAAGAACTCAAGGGTTTTCATGGCGACGTACTCGTCAATACCACGCCGGTGGGTATGTTTCCCAACGTAGACGCTTGTCCCGTGTCCGATGAGATAATAGACAATTTTCATTGCGTAGCCGACATCGTTTACAATCCAGTGTATACCAAGCTTTTGCAAAACGCAGTTAGACTTGGCAAAAAGGCGGTCGGCGGATTATATATGTTGGTTGCGCAAGCTATGAAATCTCAAGAGATTTGGAACAATTCCTTGACGGACGAGGCTTTGACAAGAAATATATACAATTCTCTTATGAAAGATTATTTTAAAGCCAACGGCGGCAATATTTATTTGACGGGTATTATGTCTTGCGGAAAGACTGTCAAAGGAAAGAAAGTCGCAAAGGCTCTCGGCTGGCAATTTATCGACGCCGACGAGTATATTACGCAAATATCTGGCAAGACTATCAGCCAATTATTTGAAGAGGGCGAGAGCGTATTCAGAGATTGGGAGAGCAAAGCTTTTGAAGAGTTGTCGCATAAAAAGAATATCGTCGTAGCTACGGGCGGCGGAGCAATTTTGAGAGACGTCAACGTCAGCGCAATGCGTCTGAGCGGAGTGATAATTCTCATAGAGAGAAAGATCGAAGATATTATCGCTCACGTGCGTACGGATACCAGACCGCTACTCAAAGACGGTCCGCAAAAATTGCAAGAAATATACGACAAGCGAAAGGACAGATATTATTCGACTTGCGATTACGTCGTCAAAAGCCGCGAATACGATATGATTAAGACGGTCAACGATATAGTAAAAATAGTCAAATAATCAGTATATAAATATGGACGAAATGGGTGAAGAATGAAAAAGATAATGATTATCAACGGAGTAAATCTCAATATGTTGGGAATTAGAGAAAAAGGGGTCTACGGCTCTTTGGATTACAAAGGGCTCTGTCAGTATATTGCCGACAAGTGCAAGGATATGGACGTCAAACTTGATTTCTTTCAGTCCAACTGCGAGGGCGAAGTAGTAACTTGCCTGCACAATTGTTATTTTGATAAATATGACGGAGTGGTAATCAACCCGGGCGCGCACACTCACTATAGCTACGCAATTTACGACGCTATTAAGGCGATAGCGCCTATTCCCGTCGTTGAGGTGCATATCTCCGATATTCACGCAAGAGAGCCGTTTAGACAGGTGTCGGTTACTGCGCCTGCGTGCGTGGCGCAGATTGCGGGCAAAGGTTACGACGGCTATATAGACGCGGTTGAGCTATTGCTTAAATAACGAGAAAGTAACCGACTGAGTATATCAGCCGTCTTCTTGCCCTAAAGGCTGGATGCGCTCAGGGTCACGTACGTGTAGTACGCTCCCCATCGCTTACGCCTCACGGACAACAATACGACTAATCTCCTCAGTCGCCCGAGACTTTTCTCAAAAAGTTAATGTCATTTCGACCGAAGTGGAGAAATCTCAATTCGTTTTTGTCATTCTGAGCGAAGTCGAAGAATCTAAATAAGATGTCATTCTGAGCGAAGTCGAAGAATCTCCACGATTAAATAGAGATGTCGATTCGATCAAAGTGGAGAAATTTCAATCATATAGAAAAGTAGGGAAGCATGTATGAAAGAAGATAAGATAATTACAATTGTAGGTTTGGGAGTTGTAGGCGGTTCGTACGCAATAGCTCTTTCTAAAAAGGGCTATACGGTGTATGGAGTCAATAGGTCTTCTCAAAGCATAGAGGACGCTATTGCCGTGGGCGCGATAAAAGACGGCGGAAATACTCCCGAGAAGTTTTTTGCTCAAAGCGACGTAATAATCATTGCGTTGTATCCCAATCAAATAGTAAATTATCTCAAGCAGTACGGTAAGTATATCAAAAAAGGCTGTTTGATAAGCGACGTAGCAGGTATCAAAAGCCATTTCGTAAGTCAAATCAACGAGCAAGTTCCCGACGGATGCGAGTTTTTGTTCTGTCATCCAATGGCAGGAAGAGAGAAGAGAGGATTTAAATACGCTGACGACAAGGTATTGCAGGGCGCCAACTTCCTCATAGTCTCTACGCCAAATACTACGCAAGAGGCTATTGACAGAATGAACGAGATTGTCACGGATATAGGTTTTGGCAGAATCCGTATTACCGACGTTGAGACTCACGACAAGGTAATTGCTTATACGTCTCAACTTCCGCACGCTATAGCCGTGTCTTTAATCAACAGTGACGACGAGGACAGCGATACGGCAAGCTTTATTGGGGACAGTTATCGCGATTTGACGAGAATAGCCAATATCAACGAGGATTTGTGGAGCGAATTGTTTTTGGGTAATAGAGACAATCTTATATCTACGATCACGCGTTTTGAAAACCAACTTGCAGGTATTAAACAAGCTTTAATTGACGGAGACGAGGAGAGTTTGAAGTCGGCTTTTATCAAGTCGTCGGAAAGACGTCTAGCTTTGGAAAAGAAGAAAAACGATAAAAATGATATTTGAACATTGTTCAATAATTTAAATCTTATAATTTAGTTAACTTAAATAT
>CAMWQA010000076.1 GCA_947176265.1 uncultured Clostridia bacterium
TCGACATACTCTACCGCCTTTAGATACCCAATACCATCAACAAAGCAGACGCGAGATAAGGTCTCAAATTAGTAGCTTCAATGACGTTGTCGATATATCCGTCTTTTGCCGCATTAATCGGATTGGACTGCATTTGAGCGTAAACTTCTTCTTCGCTCTTACCCTTGATTGTGATATTATCCATAACTTTTTGGAAATATGCCATAGCTTTTGCCAAAGCGTCGGCGTCTACGTCAGCCTTTTGCTCAAGCTCTTTAGCAGTCTTTTTGAGTTCTTTAAGTTGGTCTTTACCAATAACTTCGCTTACTTGCAATCCTACCGGCGCAACGACCGCGTTTGAAGTAGCCAACGTATAATCAAATCCCACAGCCTTACTCATCAACGCGCTGTAAGCATAACCTACCGCATTGCCTACCGCTACGCCAATCTTTGCAATCGTGCTGGTAGCAATCGTCTTCATCAACGCGCTCGTACGTTTTGCAAAGCCTTTTACCTCTTGCTCCAACGTAGAATTTACGCCCAAAGAATCAACAAGCGTCACGAGCGGAATATTGTAAGCTTCCAACCTCTCTACGAATGAATTAGCCTTGTCAAGACCGTCGATAGAAATATAGTCGCCCTCGGTTGCAATTACGCCGACGGAAATACCGTTGAGCTTTGCAAGCGAACAGACGACTTCTTTTGCGTACGTAGGACAATACTCTACTACGCTGTTTTCATCAAATATAAGTTCCGTTCTCTGTTTAGCGGAAATTTTCTTTTCAAGATTGGGGTTTACTCTGTTGGGATCGTCCTCAGCCTCGCCCTCGTCCGTCAAAACTACTGAAGTAAGTTTCTTGAGCTGCTTTGCCAAATCTTTTGCGTCGCTGAATACGAATTGAGCCACGTCGCTGTTGCCCTCGTAAGCTTTGTATCCAAGTTGAGCCTTATAATCAACTGGGAATGACTTTGCTCCCGAAACGAGATGCATAGGCGAATTAACTGACATAATTGCGTCTTTTGACATAAAGACGAAATCTGCGCCCGCTACGAAAGTAGCCATCATACCTACCGCGACCCCCTTGACAATGCAAATATGAGGTACTTCGTCAGCAATCTCAAATCCGCCTGCAATAAGTTTTGCATAGCCTTCCATTACGCTTGCGCCTTCGCCTACTCTTGCTCCGCAGCTGTCGATAATGGAAATAAGCGGCGTGCCAGCCTTGATAGCTCTTTGCATGCACTTGTAAATCTTATTGGCATGAGCTTCGCTCAAACTACCTTTGAGCACGTCGGTATTCTGCGCAAAAATATGCACCGAAGTACCGCCGAGCGTAGCGTAACCAGTGACAACGCCTTCGCCCAAAGCTTCTGTCGCATCGTCAAAACTCTTGCCCGTAAGAAAAACGTCAGTCTCGACAAAACTTTCAGCGTCGACAATGCTTTCGATAAAAGACTTGATATTCTTCGTGGCTTTGTCGATTGCTTTAGCGCTAGCCGAGAGTGTATTGTTCTCCATATAAACCTCCAAATATTGTATATACAAATGATTTATTAACAAAATATTGTGCAGACCGCAATTTCCGTATAAATTTTTAGCCTGACTTTTGCAATCAAAACTATTATATTGTTTATGGAAATTTTTTGCAAGTATTTTCACAAAGAAAATGTAATTAATTTGATAAAATATTTTAATAATTATAGATATAAAGGAAAGTAATGTATTTCAGAGTAAAATTAAAGCATCTTACCTCTGTAAAATGCTTTGAATTTGATTACATATTTTTCAGATAATACACTTCGTCGTCGTTGAGATATCTGTATCCCCCTCTCGGCAAACCGCCCAACCTCAATTCTCCCACGGCTATTCTTTTGAGGAATTTAACCTCTCTCTCGACTGCCTCGAACATTTTTCTTATCTGTCGGTTTTTACCTTCGGTAATAGTCACTTGCAATTTGCTTTCGCCGTCTTTATATTCAATCAACTTAACTTTGCATCTTTTAGTCTTTTCTCCGTCGATAACTACTCCTTTGCGCAGTTGAGCAAGTTTATGTTCCGGCATTTCGCCGTCGACTTTGACAAGATAGGTCTTGGGAATTTCATAACTCGGATGCGTGAGTTTATAAGCAAGGTCGCCGTCGTTGGTCATAATTAACATACCTTCGGTATCATAGTCTAATCTTCCTACCGGTATAAGGTGCGGAATATTGAGATCCTGCAAATAATCGTATATTGTCTTTCTTCCCTTTTCGTCACTTACCGTAGTAATACAACCCTTTGGCTTATAAAATAGAATATATGCGTAATCGTTTACGGGTTTTACAATCTTATCGTCAACCGTAACGGTATCGTTTTTTTCATTTATAGAAGATCCAAGTTCTTTAACGATTTTGCCGTTAACTTTAACCCTTCCTTCTTCGATAAGTTTATCTGCTCCACGTCGAGACGCCGCCCCCGTCGAAGCTAAATATTTGTTTAATCTCTCCATTTTCAACGCTTACACGCATTTCTCCGGTATATGCGGAGAGTTTGCGCAAAACTCCTATATCGTCAATTTCTTCCATATTAACAATATTTGCGCTAAAAAGCAAACGATTATCGTTATAAAACTGCATTTTTCCTATTACAGAATTGGCTTTAAGAGGAGTTTTTAAGTCTTGTTCTATATCGAAATAACACTTAATTCCCATAATTTCGCCCTCCTTGAGAGGTAAAACAAGGTCGCTTTGCAAGGCAATATTATAGCTTTTTCCCTCAATATTCAAGGAATCTAGAATATTTCCTTGTTTCCCAACGGTAATCGGAGAATATTCGGCAAAAGCTTTGTCAAAATTACGCGCGCTTGCATTGTAGTGATCGTAAACGTTGAGAACCACACATACCAATTGCATACCGTTACGCTCTGCGGACGTAACCAAACAACGTCCTGAATCCTTCGTAAAACCTGTTTTAATGCCGTTTGCGCCGTCATATAGATTGAGCATCTTATTTTTATTGGCAAAATAATACGTCGGATGACTTGAATTTGCCTGTACAGTATACATTTTACAGCCTACAATCTCCTTAAAAGTTGGATTTTGCATCGCGACAGCCGAAATTATTGCCAAATCGTAAGCCGAAGTATAGTGATTCTCTGAGTGAAGACCGTGCGGATTTTCAAAATGAGTATTTTCCAACCTCAATTCAGTTACTTTTTCATTCATCATTTGCACAAACTTTTCCACACTTCCGCTCGTAGCAATTGCCAAAGCAGTCGCGGCGTCGTTACCGCTTCTCAACATAAGCCCGTACAGTAAGTCCCGAATTGTCCATATTTCTTTACTCTTTAAATATATTGATGAACCTTCAACTCCTACGGCTTCACTAGGTATAGTAAACTCCTTGTCAAGATCTGCATTCTCTATTACGACAAGCGCAGTCATAATCTTGGTCGTGCTTGCCATCTCCAATCTTACGTTTTTATTCTGTTCGATTAATACTCTCTTTGTCGAGGCTTCAACGACTGCCATTGAAGAGGTCTTATTGACGTATAAGACGCCCTCATCTGTTGCGCCATTTAACAACGAGTTACTGCCATTTTGCAAGTTTTGACTATACTTTGAGCGCTCATCGCTCAAACTTAAAGTAACATTATCATTAGTTATATTGAGAGCGTCTGCAAAACTAAAAATAATATAACTGGTCAATAAAATTGCTGTAATTATAAATATAATTTTAAAAACGCTCTTAATTGAGAAGTATTTACCCATTATTTTTTATCCTTTACCAAATTTATCGTTGCTGATATCAAGTCTTTCCATTTATCGGAATTGCTTTTTTCGTCCACTTTTACAAGCATAGGTTGATTGTCGTAAAACACCAAAAAGCCCATCGGCGACATGGATATTCCACCGCCTCCGCCGCCTGCGTAAGGCTGAAGTTTATTACTCTTTACAGGCTGTCCCTCTTTGGTTTGTCCTCCGCCGCCACCGCTAACAAATCCAACTGATACCTTTGCGAGAGGTATAGCCATTGTCTTTTCGTCTAGATAGATTGGCTTAAATACCATATCTTCGCTTTGCACCAATCCTCTTAAATTATCGAGCGTATTATTCATAATTTCTTGCAATGAATTGTCGATATTGTCCATATAATTTTTTCTCCTTATATTTGTAATCAAAAATATTATGCGAAATATTTAAAAAAATATTTTATGCGGCTACCTCATATTTTTTCTTTATCGCCATCGCATATAATGAAAAAAGCGCCATTTTGAATAACGTAAGTCCAATAATACACTCCAACTCTGCTCCGCTAAATCTTGTCTTATCGCTTATATTTTCAATTTCAAAGTCTTTGATTTGCAGTTTCTGACTGCTTGCTGCAATCAAACTGTTGGATACAACCGTAGCCGAAGCGTCAAGCAACGCTTTATCTTTGACATCTTCAAAAGTAGTTGCATAATCTATACTTAGCCTTCTAATAGCAATAGACGGGCTTTTACTCCACAACTTAGAGATATAAGCGCCTGTCTTAAGTTTTTTCTTTTGTTTTTTCTGCTTATTATCGCCGCTATCGTCTTTACTTTTAACCGTCTTCAGCTGTTTTTTATTTAATTGATAGTAAAACGCGCCTTCACACTCAAAAAATTTAATACAAAACACCTCTATCCAATCAAAAATATAACATTTTAAGCACACACTTAAATTGTCAGTATCCAATCTTAATACTAATTTAATGCCATACGCTATTATGACAAATATGCAATACAATACTAAAATTACCGCAAATATTAAATAAAGCCACCACATAGCCTTATTTTGCGCAAAAATCATAAAAATATATTTAATATATAAACAAAAAGCGGATACGCAATATTGCCGTATCCGCAGTATTGATAGTTATAATATCAGGTAACTATATCTCCGTCGTCATCGTCAACTGATTCTTGAGCATCATCGACGTCGCTTGCGACCTCTCTCTCAACGTAATCGTCTCCGTTACCTTTAACAGTTTGCAACTCCTCGCCTTGCAAAAATTCGGGGATTTCATTCATATCTATCATTTCATTGAGTTCTTCGTCGTTTTCATCTTCAAATTTATCGCCTATAACGCGCTCTCTATATAGACCTTCCGTCTGTATGTTATAGTTACTGAACTCAACAAGACGGCGCATAATCTCGTCATAATCCGGCAAATCGTCAAGACTTCTCAATTGGAATTTCTTCAAAAATTCGTCGGTCGTGCCATACAAAATAGGTTTACCCGGCGCATCTTTGTAACCGCAAGTTTTTATCATATCAACTTTGAGCAAAACTCCCAACGCATAATCCGCGCTCGTATCGCCTCTGGATTCTTCAATTTCCAATCTAGTGACAGGTTGACGGTACGCGATAATAGAAAGAACTTCCAATACGACCTTTGACAATTCCTTTTCTCTGACGGGACGCAACATATCGCTCACAATCTCTCCGTATTTGTTGTTGGACGCAAATTGCAACTTATCGTTAAAAATTTCCAATACGATACCGCTATCCCCGCTGTATTTCTCTGCAATTTTATCAATTACCGCATTAAGATCTTTACGACTTACGTCATCAGGGAGACCATTGAGTATTTCGCTTCTCTTTAGTGGCACTCCGGCTGAAAACAATATAGCCTCAACCGTCTCAAATAAGTTTTCCATATCAATAAGCTTCCTCCGTTTTTTTCAGTTGCTGTAAATCCAAATTTTCTTGATCAATGTTGTCGTTGAGCATAATCAATATATCGTCTGCAAAACTCTTTTGCATTACAGTGACTATCTGTTTCTTCATAAGTTCAAGCAGAGCCTGAAAAGTAGTTATTACCTCGCTTTTCGTTATATCTTCTTCAAATAACTTGTTGAATACGACAGATTTCTTTTCAATTACCACTTTTGATATGTACACAATCTTGTCTGCTACGGTAAATCTGTCTTTCTGTATCTTTTTAGTGGCTTGACGCTGTTCTTTTTCCGTCATTTTCAAAAGCAATTTACCGTACGCTTCAATCAACTTGTCAAAAGAAAAGTCATTGACGACTATTAAAGCGTCTGCATTGGTAAACTTCGGCCTGCGATAAAACTTGTTTAAAGTTTCCTTTTCTTTGAGTTTGATAGACTGCGTCTTAAACATCTCAAACATCAAGATCTTGCGTCTCAATTCAGCCTCTGGGTCAATACCGTCGTCAAGGTCCTCATAATCGTCAAAATCATCCACAACAGGCAAGCAAGCTCTTGACTTAATCTCCAACAACGTGGCGGCAATTACAATATACTCGCTGGCTTCTTCCATGTCAAGCTTATCTACTTGCTCCATGTGACGCACGTACGTGTCGGTAATAAGAGCCAAAGGGAACGTCTTTATATCGTATCTTCCGTCTCTTACGATAAGTTCATACAATAGCTCTATAGGTCCGCTAAAGTCTTGGATATTGAGTATTATATTGTTTGCCGGATGGCCTTGTTCATAAAAGTTTGCCATTTTATCCTATCAATACCCCCTGTGGAAGTCTGAATATAGTCGTAAATATCCAATCCAAACATTTCTTTACCAAATTGATTATATTTGATAAAATGTTGAGTTGAGGAATAAACATACCCAAAAAGAAACATACGAGCAAAAACACAAGCATTACTTGCGCGCCGTGCTTATACATAAAGTTGACGTACTTATTATTAGGTTTTGAGAGCGTCTCAACGACTCTGAAACCGTCAAGCGGATATATCGGCAACAAGTTGAAGACCATAAGCGCAACGTTGAATGCGATTGACAACTGCAACAGATACCATATAAATAACACTAAATAAGTCCAGCCATTGCTAACAAAACTAACGCTCCCATTGCCTATCGTCATAAATTTTGACGCAATCAATATTTTGACAAATATCGCCAAACAAAGCGAACTGATTATCGCCACAATTAGGTTATACGTAACGCCTGCCAAAGCCGTTAATACCATACCTTTTTTATAATCTCTAAAATTTCTTGGGTCGATAGGCACAGGTTTTGCCCAACCGAATCCAACGAGCAACATTAATCCAAGTCCAATTAAATCAAAATGCTTTACTGGGTTTGGAGAAAGTCTACCCAAGAACTTTGCAGTCTTATCCCCATTCCAATACGCAACGAATCCATGTCCCAGCTCATGTCCTATGATTGCGACCATCATTGCGATTAAATAAGCCAAAATACATAACAATGCCATACCAAAACCAAGGTCATGTATAAATGTATTCGACATAATATTTTGAATAAATGAAATCATTTCTTCTCCTGTCAACGGCTAATTTTGCGTTTTAAGCCGTTGAACATAATTCTACTTATATAT
>CAMWQA010000077.1 GCA_947176265.1 uncultured Clostridia bacterium
ACCCTTTTCCATTTTTACCTCGTTTATTCCTGTATTCCAAAAAATGTATACTTTTACTGACCCAAAGATATTGCATTTTTTTTGAGCATAAAGTATAATGTATTTGAAAAATTATGCTCTTTCAAGAGCAGTCAGGAAAAGTATACTTTTTTTGGAAATTGAAAAAATATATTAAATTAGAAGATTTATAGTAATAAAAAAGCCAACCGGCAACTTTCGGTTGGCTTATTTTACTTTTTATTAGGTTGAGATTTCTCGGCTTCGCTCGAAATGACAATAACGATTTTTTACTCTCCTACGATTTCTTGGCTGAGTTCAAGTATCTTTGAGCAATATTTACGCTTTCTCTTCTTGAGCATTTGCTTATAGATTGGATAATTGATTGACACCATGAGTATGCCCAACAGTCCTACGACGATACCCACCGCCATAATGTCTCCCAAGACTTTCATTGCAAAGCACATTCCTACTCCCAAGACAAGCGAGCCAATTACCCCAAAGATATATGCAAATACCTTAGCGGGCTTTTTGACCTTTCTGTCAAGAGCTTTGAGTTCGTCCAATTTTGTGATTGGCTTTGCGATATAGCCGTCCTTAATTTTGTTGGCGATATCTATTTCTGTTGGTTGATTTTTTTGTTCGTTCATTTTAATACCTCCGCGTACTTATCGTACTTTTGTTTTTGTACCTTAAGTATACGCAAAGTATATTTCCAAAACGCTAAAATAAAGTAAGCGTATTGCAATAGATTTGTAAATATTTTGTTATCATTGAGACTTATCTACATCTTTTATATCAAAGCTTACGTTGTCTCCCTCCATGCCCAAAAGATTTTGCGAAAGCTCCAAAATTTGCTCCGCGTATTTCTCTTTGCGCTTGGCAAGGATTTTGTTATGCACGGGATAGGCAAACCCCATCAATACGAGTCCTACGACGCCTACGAGCGCGCCCCACAAAACTATCTGCCATTCCAAAGCCATACTCATACCCAAACCGAAACACAAAAAACCAATAATTCCCATTACGATTGACACAGCTTTTGCGGGAGCCTTGACAACGTTGTCGAGTTTTTTGAGTTGTATAAGTTTTCCCTCTTTATCTTGTTTTTCGTTGGGCAAGTACTGCCTTTGAATTTTTAAGATATCTCTTTTTTCTTCCGCAGTGGGCGCAGAATAGGTGTAATTAAATTCTTTATCGTCCATGTTCTATTCTCCCTCAATATCTTTGTCTTGATCCTCTTCGACAGTGTCGTCGACTGTCCTTGCTATCTTCAACTGTTTTTGCGCATTGACTATCATATATATACCCAACGCAACCACCAACACGACTACTACCAAACCCATGACCCCATTGAGAGTGTATTGAAAATTCTGTCCTCTTCCGTTTTCATCACTAAAGGCGTGCAGTAAGCTAGTCTGCAATGCAAGCATCGACACTAATGCGTCTGCCATATTTATATTTCTTACGGCTTGAACAGTCATATCGGCAGTTTTTTTCTTTGCTTTTACTATATTGATTATCGCAACGGTTATCTTATAAAAAGTATAAGTCGCCGACGCGTATATCATAATTCCAGTATGCTCAAAGGACTTGTCCTCGCCTATCATTTCCGCAACGGCAAGCGATATGGCAAACATAATTATGACAAGCAGTATCCCGCAATTGCGATACTTTTTGATTTGCTTTATCCTTTCGTTCTCAATGACTTTGCCTTTTTTTATCGCCTTGCGCTTTTTATTGTGAAAGACCAGCACTCCGCCTCGCATAATCGCAAGCAAGATATAATATGACGCCAATGCTCCGTACCATAGCGATGAGTTGAGCGCCGACAAAGTAAAATTGTATGCGCCGTAAGCTACAGATATAATAAACGAACCTATGGCAAACACTATCGTGCGCGCGCCGTAATTATTTACCATTTCTCTAGTCAAATCATATTTGTTTGCCCAAAGCTCAAACTTCTCTTTTACTTTCATAAAGTTACCGTAAAAGTACTTCCTTTGCCAAGTTCGCTACTTACGGATATACTTCCGCCTAGTTTGTCGATTACCTTTTTGACAAGCGCAAGTCCAAGACCGTTGCCCTCTTGAGTGTGCGACGTGTCGCCTTGATAAAACTTCTCGAATATGCGCTTGCCAGTCTCGGGAGTCATACCGCAACCGCTGTCGCTGACGGACACCACTGCTTTGCCGTCAACCTGCTTTGCCGTTACCTTTATCTTTCCGCTGTTTTCGGTAAACTTGACTGCGTTGGATAGCAAATTTGCCCACACGATTTCCAAATATCCCGCCACAGAATTGACGCTTACGTCTTGCAAATCCACTTCAAGCTCAATGTCCTTTTCCTCTATCTTATCAATATAATTTACGATAAGTTCTTCGAGTTGAGCATTGATTTTGACGTCTTCGCGATCGGTGATAATCTGTTGATTTTCCAACTTGTTGAGTTTGAGAATATTTGTCACAAGCTCCGTCAACTTCTTGGAAGCCTGCATGAGCGATTGCGCATACTTTATTCTCTCCTCTTCGCTTATATCTTTTTCTTGCAACAACTGACAGTAACTCTGTATTACCGCCAAAGGCGTTTTTAGTTCGTGCGATACGTTGGCAATAAAGTCGCTTTTGAGTATTTCGCTCTTGCTAAGTTCTTGCGCCATTACGTTGAGATTTTGCATTATCTCGTCGTAACCGCTAAAGTTGAGTTTGCTATCCAAATTAAGTCTTACGGTAAAGTCGCCCTTTGCAATGCGCTCGGTTGCGTCGCGTATCTGTTGCAACGGGTTTTCATAAGTTAGCTTACGACGAATTACGTCAACTAATACTCCAAGACCTGCCAAAAAGAATATGACGAGCAACATTGCTACGGCAAGCACTCCAATATTTCCGCCGCTTTTTTGCTTTGCGTATTCATAAGTTGGTATTGCAAGCGTGATGATTACCGCTATGCATGCAAAAAATATGACATAACCCCATACCGCAGACTTGTCCTTGCCCGACCTCATTTCAACACCGCCTTATATCCAAGTCCGTGCACCGTCTGTATTTCAAAGCCGTTACACTTTGATGTCTTCTCACGCAGTTTTGCCATATACACGTCAACCGTCCTAGACGTCGCCGACGAATCAAAGTCCCAAAACTCTTCCATAAGCGCAGACCTCGTAAAAGTCTTTTTGGGATAGGACAAAAACTTGAAGAGCAAGTCAAACTCTCTGACGGTAAGAGCAATTTCCTCTCCGTCGACGATTGCCGTACGCTCTTCGATATTCATCGAGAAGTTGCCTACCGTGATAATCTTTTCGCTCTCTATCTTGGCTCTGCGCAAGATCGCGCCTATCTTCATTATCAGCACGTCTACGTCAAAGGGTTTGACGATATAGTCGTCTATGCCAAGTCGGTATCCCAAAAGTTGCGACGGCTTGTCGTCCTTTGCCGTCATAAAGACTATTGGCATATTCTTATCGACAAGCTTTGCCCTTTCCGCCAAACCAAAACCGTCAAGCCTCGGCATCATTATATCTGTAAGCAACAAATCAAACTTGCTCTCGCCTAAATGCGTCAACGCTTCTTCGCCGTCAAACGCAGTCGTTACGTCGTGTCCTTGCCCTCTCAAGCAAGAACATACCAATCTGTTAAGATCCTTATCGTCTTCTACTACCAATACTCTGGGCATATTTTTCCTCCGCGCTTATATATTATATATTGATCTTATATAATAAATAAAATGTTGCTAAATTGTTAAAATTTTGTAAAAGTGATTAAGCTACACGTAAAAAAAAGGCGACTGCGCGCCTTTTTATTTAGCTTGTTTTGCGAACTCTGTATACGTGACCTTTGACGCATTGCCAACGCACGATATTACCTTCTCGCTCCGAATATACTTCGATGACGTTGCCGTCAGTGACCTGTACGTCTTGAGCGCAGTCAAGTTTGAATTCTCCGTCTACGGAAGTATGTACGCTCATCTCTTTCCAATCGCAGTTCTTCCAATTGACGTCAACGGTAAATCCGCCTCTAACGCCCAAGCCCCTTACCGAGCCTTCTTGCCAAGCCTTTGGCAACGTCGGCAACAACTTGACCGCGTCTCCATGACTGTGAACGAGCATTTCGCATACGCCTGCGCAATAACCGAAATTGCCGTCAATCTGGAATGGCGGATGCGTGTCCCATAGATTTTGATATATATTACTACTTATCAATCTTTCGACGAGTTTGTATGCTCTGTCGCCGTCGTAGAGCCTTGCCCAAAGACAAAGTCTCAATGCCGTTGCCCAACCAGTAGACTTGTCGCCTCTGTCCTCAAGCGACACCTTCGTTGCTTCAAGCCACTTTTCATCCTTCTCGCCAACCAATGCGCATGGGTACAATCCCATAAGGTGCGATACGTGTCTGTGTCGTTTTTCGCCCATCGAGCCAAGTTCTTTTTCGTCATACCACTCAAGTATTTGATTGCTTTCGCCAACTACGATGGGGTCGAGTTTTGTCAATATCTCTTTCCACTGCTCAATCTTGTCGCTGTCTACGTCCAACTTGCTTGCCGCGTCAATAGCGTCGGTATACAACTGCCAAATAAATATCTGCTCGTATACGTTGCCATGCGTGATAGGTCCGTGTTCCGGCGAATAACAAGGCGAAGTAAGCCATCTGTCCCCGCTCTTGTCCAAAAGCGCGTCGTATGTAAGCGTGGCTTCTTTCAGCATAGGATAAATTTCTTTGAGCAAATCTTGCTTTGCGCTGAATAGATACAACTCGTATACGTTGTGAAGTATCCAAGCGGGCGCTACCGCTGACCAGCCCCAACGAAATTCCCAACCCGGACAAGTCCAGCCAAACGGCGTGTTTTGCGTGTGATACAAATATCCGCTTTCGCTCTTACCGTCGCCTATACCGCAATACGTAGACGCAGTCACACGTCCCGGCTCTCTCAATGATTGCAAATATCTGACGAGAGGTCTTCCGCATTCTGTAAGTCCCGTAAGCGGAGCCATCCAGTAATTCATCTGCAGATTTATGTTGAGATGATAATCGCTTCCCCAAGCCGGCGCGTCCGTGCAATTCCATATACCTTGCAAATTGTTGGGCAATATATCATTTCTTCTCGACGAAGATATCATCAAATATCTGCCGTATGCAAAGAGCAATTGCTCAACCCACTTTCTATCTTTTTCGCTTGCTCTCGAGTAACTTCTGACAAGCTTATCCGTCGGGATTTGCGGCTCCTTAACTCCCAATGAGAATTCCATCGACGCATATAATCCGCTCCAATCCTTTGCGTGATTGGCTCTCAATTTGTCGACGCCCAATCTCATTGCAGTATCCATCAAGACGGCAACTTCATTCTTCAATTCCTCTTGACTCTGTCCCGTCCTATACGTGGGATAATTGTCGCAATAATCAGTCTTGTATGTAAAAATCAAGGCAATCTGCGTTGCGTTTTGAATCTTCCAACCGCTTCCTGCAACTGCTACCTCTCCGTTGGTAACCAGTCTGCACGACATAATATACTTGAGCGCGTTGTCTTTCAATTCGCCTTGGATAAGCATAGAGCCCTTGTCCAACTGACAATTCTCCGTTCCTTTGACTAAACTCTCCCAAGACAGCTCCCAATCGCAAGGTACTGCGCTGTTTTGATCTATTACGGCAACTTTGTCGGGATAAGATACGAATGCGTTGCGAGAAAATCTCTCGCTGCTCTTTCGCCAAATGGCAACAACCTCCGCCTTGTCAAAATCAAGCGAAAGCAAATAATTTTCATACTTTTTGTTTTTTGAACGTATGCGCCAAAAACCTGCACATTGATAACTTCCGTAACCGTCGGTGTCTCCCACCAGCTTTTCGCATATTTCGTCGGCAACTTCGCCATTCTTTAGTTTTTCCCTTGCCTCGGCAAAGACTTCTTTCATATCTCTTCCGTCTTTTGTCTTTTGCAAGTTTCCGCCGTTGTAATCAGGGCGCTTGGGCGAAGGTCCGCCCGTCCAAAGCGTCTTTTCGTTGACTACGACATATTCGTCATACGGCTCACCGCTTACCGTTATTCCCAACGTGCCGTTGCCAAGAGGTAAAGCCTGCTGTTGCCACTTGTTCTGCGCCTTGTCGACGCGCTGCCCCCCTTTGACGCCTCTCTTTGACGCGGTTTTGTTATACCAAATCCTCATTAATACTCCCTCTTAACGGCATTGCTTAACTACTTCAATGGCCATCTCATCAAAATACTTACTCATTATATCACATATATTTCAACCTATCAAGATTTTAAGCGAAAAAACATTTTTCAAGACAATTTATTGCCCATAAACGAATAAAAATATATTTTTCTATTTTAAAATAATACTGATTTGAGTATTATTTACGCTTATTAAGGATATTTTACCCCATTAAATAAATCGCCTGATTTCTTATAAACCTTTATAGAATGCTTTATAAAAAGTGTGAAAAAATAAAATAAATTGCGCTTCCCTATTGAGCGCAAAAACGCAAGTCGAGTTCGACTTGCGTTTTAATTGTGCACCACTCTGAGCGTAAATCGAACTCTATTATAGATGTAATTCTTCACACAATGATTTATAATATTCGGTTTCTCTATAATCTTTGAACAATGGCCATTCTTTTATAAATCCCTTTATTAGATAAAAACTGCACTCTTCATCTGATAAATTATAATATTCTTCGTTAGATATAAAAATATTTTTTATCATGTTATTTATGTTAGCATAATCGTTTTTAATCAATTGTTTTGCAATTTTAAATATGGGAGCATCTGTTGAAGTCTTCCATTTAACCAATTGATTATTTAATTCTTCTTTATCGGTATATTTTAAACAAACCAAATAATTCACATAATAGAAGTAACGATCTATATCTGTAATCCATTTTAGATTTCTCAATTGATTATATGCAAAACTTGCAGTCGAATATTGCCCTCTAATATAATA
>CAMWQA010000078.1 GCA_947176265.1 uncultured Clostridia bacterium
TAGAGATAACGCTCAAGACAATGTATTCCAATAGATTTGCGCAAGAGGGAGAGACGAAGTTTGAATTTAGTATAGTACCTGCAGAGATAGATCCCAACTGGATAGACACAGCAAGACCGCCGGTACTCAAACTTGAGTACGGACAAATCTATGCGCTTGAGTACACAATCATAGACGAAGCAGGCAACGAGATCACAGGTATCAACAGTCTAGTAGCAGACACAAAGTATCAGATAAAGGCAGCAATCAAGCCTGCATATCAAAACAACATTAAGTTCTCAGTACCTGACAGTTACGGTTCGGTATATGATACTGATTACTTTACGTTTAGCTTGACGCAAGCGCAGATAGACGCGGGCTTAGACGATCCAAACGATCCGAAGAACCCCAACTATCCGCAAGTAGATCCCGACGCGCCGAATAACACGCCCAACGATCCTAATGCGGACGACAACAATCCGTCAAGCGGAAACAACAATGACGGCGGTAACGGAAGCGGAACGCTAGACGATATAATCAACAAACTCAAAGAGATACCGCTATGGCAGTTGATAGCAAGTATTATATCCATAATATTGATAATTATATTTGTATCAAAGACGGTAAAATACGACAGCGAGAGAAAGAAATTCAAGAAGAAGTCAGACAAGTTGGAGAGCAGCGTGTATGCAGGAGTATTTCTTGGTTTGGCATTCTCGGCATGGACTGCGATAGCGTGCGTACTAATGGCATTGGCAGTAGTGACCTTTATAATAATGCTCATAGCTAAGAGCAGACGTAACAAAGCCGAAGAGGAGTATGAAGACCTTCTTGAAGAGCGCAACCGCAACAAAGCCGAGAGTGATGAAAGAAGAAGAGAAGACGAATATAGACGTAGCCGCGAGGATGAGAAAGAAAATATGCGCATGATGTTTATGAGCATGATGGGCGGCAACGGCAATATGGGACAGAATGCGCCGCAAGGAGCGTATGAAGGCGGTTATGGAATAGGCGCAGATGAAATACGAGGAATAATCTCCGAGACAGTCACGGCATTGCTTCCGGGTGTTCAACAAACTCTTCCGCAACAAGCTTCAAATAATGACGAGATAGTCCAAAGACTTATTGACGAAAACGTTAAGAGTCAAGAGACAATTCAAGAGCTTATGCAAAAACTTGCAGAACAGCAACCTGCAGAGCGCGTCATCGAAAAAGAAGTAGCTGCTAGCTCCGTCAATGACGATGCCATTAAAGAGTTGATGGATCAAAACAAGAAGAATATGCAAGAGATGATGGAGAAGAATGACGAGCGTATCGAAAGACTTATGGATAAGTTAATTGAACTCTCTGCAAATCAAAACGTTCCAACGCAGCCTCAAGTGCAGGTAATTGAGAAAGAGGTTCCTGTCGAAAAGATAGTGGAAAAAGTCGTCGAAGTACCGCTAGAAAAGATAGTCGAGAAAGAAGTTGTCAAAGAAGTACCCGTCGAGAAAATCGTCGAAGTGCCTGTAGAAAAGGTTGTAGAGAAGATTGTGGAGAAAGAAGTCAAAGTCCACGTGCCTGCGCCGGAAAAGCCAAAGAAAGAAGTTGCTCCGCGCCTTACTCTTGACGAGGCATACGCACTACTTAGCAAGCAACAAAAGAAATACTTTGACGGATTGAGACAATACGCGCTTTCCAAGCCAAACTCAAAGGAAAAGAAGTCGACGTACGCGATTACTATTGGACAGTCAACAATCAATCCTCTCATCAAGCTGACGATCAAGAAAGATATGACGGTGGCATTGTTCAAGATGGAAGACGAGTATTTGAAGGACATCAAGAGAGACGCATCTAGTGACGGCACGAAGATAAAGGTCAAAGAGACGGAAGTATCTATCGCCGACGCGCAAGCATGTAAAGCGGCAAAGAATATGATTGACTTGAGAGAAGATCAAATCGAGAGGTATCAAGACTTACTTAAGGAACAGAGAAGCGTAAGAAATAAGAAGTAAGTAACCGAATAATAAAAACGCAAGGCGAGAGAACACTCTCGCCTTTGTCATTTCGACCGTAGCGGAGAAATCTCAATCCTTGCAAAATATAATTGTACTAGCATAAGTATACCGTTGCTTAAATACTCATATAGTATGAAAGTATGGAAATGTCTGCAGATATGCTTTATCTATATTGGCTCTATAATCGGCGCGGGCTTTGCTACCGGGCGGGAGATAATGTTATATTTCGGGGGCAAAGGGATATTGAGCGGCATTGTTGCAGGCATTGCTATGGGCGCGCTATGCGGACTGTTCTTGTGGTCGGCAAAGAGTTTTGCAAGGCTTAAATCAAGCCGCAACGTCTTTTTGAGAGCGCTAAGCGTAATTATCAAAGTTGCGTTGTGGATATGCACTTTGGCAAGTTTTGTGTGTATGGTATGCGGTTGCGAGGAGATAATCGCCAAGACGTACGGAATTGCCAACGTGGGATTATGGACTGGTATATTCGTATCCTTTTTGGGTATATGCGAAATGAGCGTTACGCGCAAATTAAACGCAGTCATAGTTCCTATGATAATAATTCTTTTGGTAGCGCTGTTTTGCAAAGGCGAAAAAGTTGTTGACACGCAATTCGATTGCAAAAGTGTAATAGGTTATTGCGGAATGAATATAATGATGGGCGGATATATCATAGCCGAGCAAGACGAGCATTTTTCTTTAAAGCAGACGGTATTCATAAGCGCGCTCAGCGGCGTTATATTTGCGCTTTGCATTGCAATGGTATACGCAATATCAATAAAGTATGCGGACGCGTCTATGCCTATATGGGAATTTGCTAAATCTCGCGGTATGGCGGCGCTCAGCGGAGTAATAATCTATCTTGCTATTTTCTCTACGCTTATAGGCTGCGCTAAACTCATTTGCCAAGAAAATTCCGCCGTCAAAATACCGCGTATTTTCAGCGTAGCATTTTTAGTAATTTTCGCAATGATTTCTCTCAAATTCGACTTCTCGACAATAGTGAATTTTTGCTATCCGATCATCGGGTACGTAGGGATAGCGTATACTTGCTTTATGATGCTATTGCAGATTGTCTTCCTAGTAAGGTATCGCAGTTCAAAGTCCATCTGACGTGAATTATAATTTATTTATTGCTTTAAAAATCAAGTCCCGATTGCTCGGGACTTTGTAGTTGTATATATTAATGTTATTTTTCGATATTAAGTCTCTTGCTGACGAATTTTTGGAGCAAGGCTACGAGATAGTACATACCGCCTGCAAGGAAGCAGAGTATAACTGTGCTCGTCATGACAAGGTCGAGTTTGAAAATCTGACCGCCGTAGATAATGAGGTATCCAAGTCCCGCGTGCGAGACGAGGTATTCTCCCATAATCGTACCGACCCAACACATACCCACGTTGATTTTGAGGGCGTCGATTATGTTGGGGATATTTGACGGAAGCACCAACTTTACGAGCGTCTGCCATTTGTTAGCTCCCAGCGTCTGCATGAGCATAAGTTTGCTCTTTTCCACGCTCAGAAATCCGCTCAAAGTGTTGAGTATCGTAACGAAGAGGGATATTGCGAGCGCCATTGTTATAATCGACGACATATCAGTGCCCATCCATATAATTATGATAGGACCGAGCGCGATTTTAGGTAGCGCGTTGAGGACGACGATATAAGGCTCCAAAACCTTTCTCACCCCTTCAAACCACCACAGAATGATTGCTATAAGCGTACCCAGAGTAGTCGCCAGGAAAAAGCTGATGATTGTCTCGAGTAGCGTTATGCCAACGTGTTTGCCAAGTTGGTCGGTTTTGACGAGTTCTACGAAGCAGTTCCACATTCTCGACGGACTTGACGAAATAAAACTGTCTATTACGTTGAACTTAGCGAGAAGTTCCCACAGCAATAGAAAAATCAAGAGAAGTCCCACCCTTGACAGCGTAATCACCGCATTTTTTTTACGCAGGTTTTTCACGTACTTAATATGCTCTAGCGTGTACGCCACAGGGGGACTATTTTTGCTGAATATGTGTTTCATTACTTTTCTCCGTTGTAATTTGCAAGTTGCTCCATATCTTGTCGAAATAGCTGCCGAAGCTTGCGCTTTCCCGTCGTTTGAGGGGAGTCAGTTCGTTGAGCGGAGATATATCAATGATCTCTTTTATTCGACTCGGTCTGGGAGTGAGGACTATCACTCGATCGCACAGAGATATAGCTTCGTTTATATCGTGCGTAACGAATACGGCGCTCTTGTGTTCGCTTTTGAGTATCGAGTACACGTCTTCGACGACGTTAAGTCTCGTCTGAAAGTCAAGCGCCGAGAAAGGCTCGTCAAGCAACATTAATTTTGGCTCTAGTACCAGTGTGCGTATTAAAGCAACTCTTTGCTTCATACCGCCGGACAGTTGGCCCGGGTAGAAGTCTTTGAAATCGTATAGATTATATTTTTTGAGCAATTCTTTTGCAAATTCCACCTTTTCTAGTGTCTTTTGCTTTTTAATCTCCAGCCCCAGAGTGACGTTGCTCAATATCGTTCTCCAGGGCATAAGTTCGTCTTTTTGCAACATATATCCTGTCAATCCCGAGCGGGCGTTGGCTTTTTGTTCGCCAATAAGCACTGCGCCTTGAGTGGGAGTGAGTATGCCCGACATAAGCGAAAGGATAGTGGTTTTTCCGCATCCGCTTGGACCTACGATACCCAGCAGTTCGCCGTCATAACACTCGAATGACAAATCCTTGACGGCAAGCGTTTCGTTTTTGGGGGTATGGTACGTCAAGCAGACGTTTTGCATTTGTAAGATTGCTTTCATTATTACCTCTATTTATTGAGTATTTTTTGCGCAACGCTACCGTCGAAAAGTTTTGCAAAGTCAGCCTTTTTGGTCATAACTCCCGCGTCGATTATCACGTCTTGCAACAAGTTGAAATCTTCTTCCTTCATTATCGGCGTAGTTGAATAAGCGTCGATATCTTTGTACGCTTGAATAGCCGTAGCAAGCGATTCTTGGCTTGTGCCTACAAACGACGGAGCAAGCACCTTTGCAACCTCAGCGGCAGAATGCGTGTTGACGAAATCCATCGCTTTGATTATTGCTCTCGTAAACTTCTCAACTTTGTCTGCGTTCTTTTGCATATAGTTCTTGGTTGCCATAAAAGCAGTGAAGGGCATATCTCCCGCTTGCTGACCTACGGAAGCTACGATATATCCTTTACCTGCGTTTTGCATAGCCGAAGCCGACGGCTCGAACATCGTGCAGTAATCTCCCGTACCGCCTTCAAATGCAGGTCCGATTAAGTCGAACTGTACGTCGAAATTGAGGGTGTAATCCTTGCCGTCTACAAGACCGGCTTTCTTGATAGCGTATTCGAGAGCCATTGCGGGCACGCCGCCTTTTCTACCGCCGATTACGTTCTTGCCGGCAATATCCGTCCAAGAGAAGTTTGCGTTGGGTTTTCTCGCCATAAGGAAAGAGCCGTCCTTTTTGGTAAGTTGGGCAAAGATAACCGGGTGGTTGGCTCTGCCTTCATTTGCAATGTATATAGCCGCCTCCGGTCCCATAAGACCAATGTCGGACTGTCCGGCAATAATGGACGTCATACATTTGTCGGCGCCTCCGCCGTTGGAAAGCTGGATATTAAGTCCTTCTTCCTCAAAGTATCCGCCGTCTATCGCTACGTAAAGCGGAGCGTAGAATACGGAATGGGTTACTTCAATAAGTTTGATAGTGTTGCCATCGTCGTGATTGCAACCTGCCATACATCCTAGGCACAACACGAATATGAGCGCCAAGGTAAGTACGATGCAAATAGTTTTTTTCATTTTTACCTCCTAAAGTTTGTCACTGCATATTATGCCAATCGAGGTTTAGTCGTGATTATGACGAAAGATTACGGCGGAGAAAAAAGTTGAAAAAATTTTTAAAAAAATGTTGACAAATGAATTTGCAAGGCGTAATATGTAAATAACTTAATAAGCAAACACAAACCGTTGAGAAAGAAGAGTACCTATCGGGAGAGAGCTTTACAGAGAGTTGTAGATGGTGAGATGCAACAAGTAATCGGATAGCGAATGGACTTTTGAGGGCAGAGTAATGTCTGACGGAATCCCCTCGTTAGTGGGAAGATGCGTGATGGCGCATTAGGGTGGCACAAAAAGCAAGACACAACAGTCTTGTCCCAATCACAGGGACAGGACTTTTTTATTTTAGTAAAGTAAAAGGAGGACACTAAAATGACAAAAATACCGCACAGATTTTATTTAACTGAGGATCAGATGCCTACGCAATGGTACAACCTCAGAGCAGATATGAAAGAACAACCTGATCCGTTGCTCAATCCCGCAACGGGACAACCAGTTGAGGAAAAGGATTTGTATCCTATATTCTGCGAAAAACTCGCTCATCAAGAGATGGACAGCAAGACGAGATACGTAGATATCCCGGAAGAGATTTTGGAGATGTACAAGATCTACAGACCGTCGCCGCTTTGCAGAGCTTACAACTTAGAGAAGGCTCTTGGCACTCCGGCAAAGATTTATTACAAGTTCGAGGGCAACAACACTTCGGGAAGCCACAAACTCAACTCGGCAATAGCTCAAGCTTACTATGCAAAAGAGCAAGGTTTGACGTCGCTTACTACGGAGACGGGCGCAGGCCAATGGGGTACGGCTTTGTCGGAAGCGTGCGCATACTTCGGACTTCCGCTTGACATATTTATGGTAAAAGTATCTTACGAGCAAAAGCCTTTCCGTAAAGCGGTTATGCAAGTGTTTGACGGCAACGTAATACCTTCTCCGTCCAATACTACCAACGTAGGTAAACAAATACTTAAAGACAATCCAAACACTACCGGTTCGCTGGGTTGCGCAATTTCCGAGGCAGTAGAGAAGGCAGTCAGCACTCCAAATTGCAGATACGTGCTCGGCAGCGTGCTCAACCAAGTTTTG
>CAMWQA010000079.1 GCA_947176265.1 uncultured Clostridia bacterium
TTTTTTGAAGAAAGTTGAGCAGACTAAGGCCCCTCGAACTCGTTTAGTCTGACATAAAGCGTCAGATCGTATTTCACGTCTTTATGAAAGCCCATATCGGCGGTATTCATCTTGTCTTTATTGTATTTTTCCGTCAGATAATCGTAATATTCGATATAACCCAAATTCTCAAGTTTAGCCGTTCCGTCAACGGACAAATGCAGATATGACGGATTTGAAGTATTGAGACCGCTCTCTTTCTTGACTTCTCCTGCGCCGTCTATCTTCCAATAAGCCGTCTTGTTTGCCTCGTATTCAAAACTGCCGTTGTTGACGAGTTCGGATACAAGTCCGCCGTCTCCCGCGTAAGAGATATCTTCCAAAAACAGACCGTACATAGTGTCTGCAATCTCCACTCCCATATTGTCTTTGGATATGGTTGTCCGCACAAATTCGGGCGCGGAGCAAGCGCAGAATACTCCCAAGCCGACCGCCAAAATAAGCGTCAAAATTACTGCTGACAAAAACCTTTTGTTTCTCATACCGTTCCTCTTATAATTTATATCAAAATTATAACATACGGACGATACGGTGTCAATGGACAAAAATCCTGAAATTATGTATTAAATTTTTACGTACACTCTTGGTACTCTAGGCGCAACTCCGCAGACAATCTCATAATTAATCGTACCTGCAAGCTTCGCGATTTCGTCGGCGGAAATATACTCGTTGCCGTCTCCTCCCATAAGCGTGACTATATCGCCTACCTTTGCGCCCTCGATATGCGTGACGTCAATCATAGTCTGGTCCATACAGACGCGACCTATTATGGGGGCTCTTTGACCGCAGACAAGTACGTTGCCTTTACCCGACAACGCTCTCGGATAGCCGTCTCCGTAGCCCGCCGCAATTGTGGCGACCGCCGTATCTTTTGCGGTAACAAATTCTCCGCCGTAACTCACTGCGCGACCTTGGGGCAAAGTCTTGATATGCGCTATATGCGTACGCCAGCTCATAACGGGTAATAACTCCTCGCACTTGACGTCTTTCGACGGGCAAAGTCCGTAAGTCATAATGCCCATACGCGCCATATCGCAGTCGTAATATGGCAAATCCAAAATACTTGCGCTGTTGGCAACGTGGCGCAGACCCACGTCTGCGCCGCCACTCTTCACACTCCCGACTAATTCATCGAAAAGCCTCTTTTGATTATGGGTATATGACTTATCAACCTCGTCTGCTTTTGCAAAATGCGTAAATATTCCCTTTACCTCGATATGCTCAAAATTGCATACTCTGATAACTTGCTCGACTTCGTTGGGCAGGAAGCCTATCCGCCCCATACCCGTATCTACCGCAATATGTACTTTTGCAATCGTATCTGCCGACTTGCAAAAATCCTCCAAAGCAATCGCTTGTTCCAACGAATGCAATGTCATCTCTATATCGCAACGTATTGCGTCGCCGTATCTGCATTTGGCAATATCTCCCACGACAAGTATAGGCAAGTTCACTCCGTTTCTTCGCAGTTCTATGCCCTCGTCCACCGTAGCGACTCCAAGATAGTCAAGCAACTCTTCGCAATACTTTGCCACTGCAACAGCGCCGTGTCCGTATGCGTTTGCCTTGACCATACACATAAGTTTGACTGCGCCGCCCACTTTGGCTCTTGCAAGTTGGATATTATGCCTCAACGCATTGACGTCTATCTCCACGTACGTCCTGTCTGTCAAATTACTATACTCTTGCAAAGCTCACTCCGTCGCCTTGATAAACTCGTCAAGCAGATAAGCCTGCAACTTTTTGATTAAGTCCTCGGCTTTACCGCCCACCGAAACGCCGTCCACTTTGCCTACTTGCAGACAAAGCGAACCCGAACTTGTGATAATCACTTCGTCGGCGGAAAAGACGTCTTGCACGGTAAAAGGCTCTATGCGCACCGGTATGTCAAGGGCTTGACAAGCCTTTATCAAATTATCTCTTGCGACTCCTTTCAATATATAGCAATCAGCAGGAGGAGTTATCAACGCTCCGTCTTTGATAATATGTACGTTGCTGTGAGCGCATTCGGTTACGCGCTCGCCTCTGTGGAAGAGAGCTTCGTGCGCGCCTGCTCTCATTGCCTTCTGCGACGCCATTACGCTGGGAATAAGATTGAGCGTCTTGATATTGCAATGCAAAAATCTCGTATCTTCTACGGTAATAAGGTCGAATTTATTGGACATATCGACTATCTCGCATGGGCGCATAGTAATCCATATATTTGCAAGCATATCTTCTGCGTAGGTGTGATTGCGTATCGCCGTACCGCGCGTAGCTTGCCAGCATATCACGAGATTGCCATCGTCCAAATTGCCTATCAAGTCCTGCAAAAGATACTTCATACCCGCCTTGTCGTGCGGCAGGCGTATATCAAGAAGTTGGGCGCTGGCAAAAAATCTGTCGATATGCTGATCGAGCGTAAATATCTTGTGATTGCGAGAATACGTCACGTCGTATACTCCGTCGCCAAAACTGCATACTCTGTCGAGCATGGGAATTTGCATATCCTCTATCTCGCCGAACTTCCCATTGTAATATCCCAAAGTCTTCATAACTCACCTCATATCTTCATAACTTACCATAGGAAATTATAATTAAGTGACACGGCCAAAATTGCGTTAGCGATTTTTGCGATAAGCAGGATACGCGTTACGGTCGTAGCAGCGCTACGTCCGTGTTGCGTAGACGACCTTAGCGCGTAAATCGATAGCAAGATTGCCGTGAGAACTTAATTATAATCTCCTTTAACTATTATATAAATTTGATACCGACTTATGACACACAATAAATTGCATTTATTTCCATTGACGAAAATATCTTGTATTGTTATAATAAAATCAATAGTAATTTAAAGGAAGTGGACTATGGCAAAAGAAACAATGACGTCATTTGACAAGGATATAACAATGGAACTTTCGCAAGACGAAGAATTGCTTTGGCGCGGTGCTCCGCAAAAATCCTCTTTCGTGCTGTCAAGAAGCGTACAACTTCTGCCTATTGCGCTGATATGGCTGTGCTTTGACGGCTTTGCCATTATTATGATTTTTAAGTCCAACGTACCGAAAAGTATGTTACCCTTTTTGTTAATATTTTTTGCATTTCATCTTTTACCAGTGTGGATGTGGATTTATCAAATAATTTCCGCAAAAAGAAAACATAAATTGATTGAGTACGCATTTACCAGCAAAAGAATTATAATACGCGACCAAGGCATTTTAAAAAGTTATTATTACAAAGACTTAAGTCGCGTGTCAGTCAAAGTAGGTTTTATTGACAAAATGTTTAAAGTGGGAGATATTACGCTGTCCGGCAGGCGGTCGATTACTTTGTTGGACATTGACAATCCTTACGTCGTAGGCAACAAACTCCAACAGTTTCTTGACGCTCATGCAGAAGAACGCAGAGCGCAGGCAAAACGTCGCAGAAAAGACGTCGAATACGAAAATTATTACGAGGAGCGCGGTCGCATTCACTTTGATCACGACGACGGCGAATTCTATGAAGACGAGTTCTATGACGATGACGAATATAGCGACGAAAGCCAAGATACGGACCAAGACTCTTTCCGCGTCAACTTCGGCGAATCGGTAAACTTCAACGGAAGATATACGTCAAAGAAAAAATCCCCTACTGCCGAAAAAACAGAAGAGGACGATTATCTCGATAATATTATGGATTCCATCAACAAAAAAGACGAGTTTTAATCTTCCAGACCCAAAAGATAATCTGTAGAAACATTAAAAGCAATAGCAGTATTACGGATATTACTCTCCGTAGGTTCTGATTTATTATTTATCCATTTGCTGACAGCTTTTTGAGATACGCCCAACATTTCTGCAATATCTCTCTGCTTTAAGTTTCTCTCTATTGCCAGTTCTTTTAATCTATTTGCAAAAGCTCCCATTATTTTAAATATCTTTTCTTCCTATCAAATAATCTAAAGACACATCATAAGTATCTGCTAATTTAATAAAGTTGCGAAGTGTAGGAACAGTTAAACCAAGCTCATACGCTTGATAAGATTGATAAGTAATTCCCAATCTTTCCGCAACGTGCTTTTGGGTATAACTGTGCTTTTCTCTTAATTCTTTTAAAATTGTCGGCAAAAATAATAATTCTTTCATTATTCTTTTAATCTTCCAATAATCCTGCAATGTAGCCCTCGACCTTTTCTTGCTTTGGTGCTGACAATTTTCTAAACGATTTTATTAAAGTTAACTCTTTTTCATTTTGCATAGAGGCACTATCAATGACGATCATTGCATCTTCTGATTCTCTACCAACCAAATAATCAATAGAACATAGAAATATATCCGCCAACTTTTTTAAAATAATTATATTCGGCTCTAATTGCTCCTTTTCATACTTTGTTATTGTGCTTTGCGATATATTGAGCATTCTAGCCAAATCGTCTTGCTTTAATTTATTTTCTATTCTTAAATCTCTAATCTTCTGTCCGTACATAATGCACCCTCAATTTAATTTATTCCATAATAGAAAATTTTACTTGACATAATCTGTTTTGATATATTAGAATATTCTATATTAGAATTATATGCATTTAGCAATAAATAAAAACTAGGTAAATGTATGATGAAGAAATTTTATAAATTCGGCGACTACTACTCGCCGCTTGATATTTTGAAAATTGCAAAAAAGAAATATAAACGAATTAATTTACCGTCATTGATGCCAATAAGCGCGATATTATTTTTATTCAATATCATATTGTCGATTATACTCTACCCAATATTTATATTGAATAAATTTTTTTGCTTTTTAGAAATTAAGAGTACGGCGAAAACAATTCCGTTGGCTTTAATTGCTACGGTATTGGCTGCTGCATTTGACTGGATATTTTATATTATCTATTTGATAACTATGCCTATTCAAAGACTTTGCGTAACCGTATACAAGATATTCCCAAATAAAGTCAAATACTTTTCAAATCAATTTGTCAAAACCAAGGCAAAAGATATTGCCGAAGTAAAAGAATTTACTAGATTAGATTTTTATGAAACTATAGAATATATGAAAAAAATTGCGTCTTATGATTTTACCCAAAAAATATCATCTTCTGAACTTGAAGACGACTTTGAAGAATACTATTATAAAACCGTTATAGAAGGGTTTTCAAATCACAATATAGGCGCTTAAAAACTCTCTTTAATTCCCAAAAAATAATCCGCCGATACGTTGAACGCCAACGATATGCGCCTCAAAGTATCGTACCCGGGCTTTGCTTTGCCGTTAAGCCACTCGCTGACTTGACTCTGTTTTACGCCAACAGCAATTGCAAAAGCCGTCTGTGTCAAATTATTGATAAGCAAAAATTCTCTTAATATTTCGTCAAAGCTAGGTTCCATACCTTTATTATTGTAGAAAATTCTATCAAAATGCTTGACATATAGAATTTTCTATGTCATTATTATATATTTTACTATTATTTTTTCATATTTTTATTATTTTATACTTTTCGCCGTTTAACTAGGTGAAAATCTTGGACTTGTCAAAATATATTTGCTATTCTTTTAACATACCCTACGGCGCGCCGTATAAGCGCAATTTTATTACGCACGCGACCGCAGAGTAACGCACTATAGAAAATTTTAAAGGAGACAAAAAATTGCAGTACGGTTATGCACGCGTGTCTGCTCAAGATCAAAACCTCGGCAGACAAATCGAAGAATTTTTGAAATTCGGTATTGAAAAAAACAATATTTTTTGCGACAAAAAAAGTGGTAAAAATTTTGACCGCAAAGAATACACCCGCCTAATTAAAAGATTGAGAGCGGGAGATCTCTTCGTCGTAAAATCAATAGATAGATTGGGGAGAAACTATGACGCCATAATTGAAGAATGGAAAAAAATCACAAGACAGATTGGCGCAGATATATTGGTGTTGGATATGCCCTTGCTCGATACCAGAGACAAAGACGACAACCTTATAGGTAAATTTATATCAGATATAGTCTTGCAGCTACTCTCTTTCGTAGCCGAAAACGAAAGACAAAATATTCGCGCCCGCCAAGCCGAAGGCATCGCCCTTGCCAAACAACGCGGAATAAGTTTTGGAAGACCAAAGAAAAAATATACGGCAATGTTTGTCGAAGTCACAGAACTGTACAACGAAAAGAAAATCGTCCTATCCGACGCGCTTGACTTGCTTGACGTCAAACAGTCGACCTTTTATTATCACTTACACAAGTTGAACAAGAATTTTTGAAAATAAAAAATGCGTCGCTTTTCAGCGACGCATTTTTAACGTAAATCAAAAGATTATTTCTTCGTTGTCTTTTTAGCCGCAGTAGACTTGCTTGCTGCAGGCTTCTTAGCCGCGGTAGCCGTCTTGCTTGCTGCAGGTTTTTTAGCTGTCGTTGCAGTCATATTTGATGCCGGCTTCTTAGCTGGAGTATTATTTGAAGCTGCCGGTGTCTTATACACAGGAGACTTGTCAGAAGATTGCTACTTATTTTAT
>CAMWQA010000080.1 GCA_947176265.1 uncultured Clostridia bacterium
CTTGTAAAACTTGGATTAGTGCCTTACGGCGACATAAGAGAGCAAAAGAGCGACGCTCCGACTTTGACTTTCAACAATATATCTCGCCACGTATCGACAATCGTCAACGTACGCGTGGCTACCAACAAGTCGCCATGGCTCAGCGGAGTAAAGGTAGACGACGTATTTGCAGTACCTGTCAGCCACGGCGAGGGTAGATTCGTTGCAAGCGCAGGCGAACTTGACAAGATTATCAAGGGCGGTCAAGTGGCTACGCAGTACGTGGATATGACGGGCAATGCCACTATGGTTTCGCCGTTCAATCCCAACGGAAGTATGTATGCAATCGAAGGTATCATATCGCCCGACGGCAGAGTACTCGGCAAGATGGGACACGCAGAGAGAATAGACGCCAACCTTTACAAGAACGTAGAGGGTAATTACGATATGAAGCTATTTGAAAGCGGAGTTAAGTATTTCAAATAAGGCTTAAGCCTTATTTGAAATAGTGAGATTGCCACTACGTGGCAGTTATATTCGCCTTCGGCGAGTTATATTGCTTGCTTCGCAAGCAAGTGAGATTAAATATGTATGTCGAATGACATACATATTTAGTTAAGAATAAAAATTAGATTTAAAATATGTCATTTCGACCGTAGTGGAGAAATCTCAATCAGTATAGATAAAGGTAAAAGTATGTCATTTCTACCGATAACGAGAGAAGAAATAGGCGACCGCCAAGTTGATATCGTCTACGTGATAGGCGAGGCTTACGTCGATCATCCGTCCTTTGGACACGCAATTGTGTCTAGGCTTTTGCAATCTCTCGGTATTGACGTGGCTATTATTCCTCAGCCGCAAAACGATGCGGATTACACGCGATTTGGACAACCCAAATACGGATTTATGGTATCTAGCGGAGTAGTCGACAGTATGGTCAACAACTATACCGTCGCAAAGATAAAACGTACTCGAGACGTATACAGCGAAGGCGGCGACGTAGGCAAGCGTCCCGATAGATGCGTTGACGTATATTGCAACGCATTAAAGAGACTCTATCCCAACGCGCCTATAATTATTGGCGGAATAGAGGCTTCTTTGCGCAGATTTGCGCATTACGATTATTGGAAAGACACGGTACTTCCCAGCATTTTGGTATCTTCCAAGGCAGACTTACTTATTTACGGAATGGGCGAAAGACCGTTGAAAGAAATCTTTGCTATGGTCAAAAAAGGCATACCGCTTGACAAAATCAAGGACGTCAGAGGTACTTGCTACTTATCGACGTTTGACAGTCTTTCGGCAAAACTCAAAAAGGGTATTGAAGAACATACGGTAGAATTTTCGCCGTCATACGAGCAAGTCAAGCAAGATAAGTTGCAATACGTTCACGCATTCAACGCGCAGTATTCCAATAACGATCCGTATCATGGCAAGACGTTACTTCAAAAGCACGGCGACAAATACCTTGTACAAAATCCTATGCAATACCCATTGTCGGTAAAGGAGATGGACGAGATATACGATTTGCCGTATGAGAGGACTTACCACCCAAGTTATACGAGGGGAGTGCCTGCAATCGAAGAGGTCAAGTATTCTTTGACGTCGGTACGCGGTTGCTTTGGCGCGTGTAACTATTGTGCGATAGCCTTCCACCAAGGGCGTATAGTGCAGAAACGCAGTAAGGAAAATATCGTCAAAGAAGCGGAGAGCTTTGTCGCTGACAAGGATTTTAAGGGATATATTCACGACGTGGGCGGACCTACGGCAAACTTCCGCGACCCTGCGTGCGAAAAGCAGAAGACTATGGGAGTATGCAAAGACAAGTCTTGCATAGGATACAAGCCTTGCCCTGCAATGAAAGTAGACCACAGCGAATATCTCGATTTGCTCAAAACCTTGCGACAAATTGAGGGTATAAAAAAGGTATTCATCCGTTCGGGTATACGCTTTGACTATCTAATGTACGACAAGAATCCCGAATTTTTGTACGAACTCATCAAGCACCACGTCAGCGGACAGCTCAAAGTTGCGCCCGAGCATATTGCAGACGCGACTTTGCAAGCAATGAACAAACCGTCTTTTGACGTATACCTCAAATTCAAAGAGAAGTTTGACGCCATCAACAAAAAGCTTGGCAAAAAACAGTATCTTGTGCCGTATCTCATATCGTCGCACCCTGGCTGTACGCTCAAAGACGCTATTAGGCTTGCGCAGTATCTCAAATCAATAGGATATATGCCCGAGCAAGTGCAAGACTTTTATCCCACGCCGTCGACAAAATCTACTTGTATGTATTATACCGGTATCAATCCCGATACTATGAAACCGATATACGTCGCCAAGACAAAAAAAGAAAAGACTTACCAAAGGGCGTTGATGCAATACCGCAAGAAGAATAATTACGATATTATTGTCGAGGCGCTCAAAGAAGCGGGAAGACAAGACTTGATAGGATTTGGCGAAGACTGTCTTGTCAAGCCTACTAAAGACGAGGCTATTGCCAATAGCAAGGCAAGAGCAAACGCTAATAACCGCGCGAATACGAATAGTCAATTCTCCAAAGGTAAGAATAAAATTACAGGCAAGTCCAAAGTATCCAATCAAGGAGTAAAGTGCAAATGATTATTACGGGTATCACTATGCAGTCAAAGAATATAGACAGAGTAAATCTATTCGTCGACGGTTCGTTTTATTCGGGGGTCAGCAGAATTGCCGTATACAATCACAAGTTGGAGATTGGTATGGAGATAGATCAAGCCACGCTAGACAAGGTAATCTTTGACAGCGATAAGGACAAGGCTTTTGACTATGCGCTCACTTATATAAGCAAGTATACGCCTACGGCAAAGATATTGACAAATAAGCTGTACGAAAAGGGATACGGTAAAGCCGTCGTGGAATATACCGTCGACAAGTGCAAGCATTACGGATATATCAACGACGAAGAATACGCCCGTTCTTACGTTGCGCTCAATTCCAATATCAAAGGTAAGACGAGATTAAGAATGGAACTCCGCAACAAAGGAGTTGCCGAAGATATAATAGATAGGGCGTTGTCTCAAATTGAGAGCAATAACTCTTGTCAAGAGCTTGCCAAGAAGCACAGTAAAAATCAAGATATACACGATCCGAAATACAGAGCCAAACTCATAAGGTTTTTGCAATACAGAGGCTACGAGTGGGAAGACATATCCCAAGCGCTTGCGGTATTGAAAATCGTTGACGAGGATTGATATGCAAAAAGTTTTGACGACAATACAAATGAGCATTAGCGACAAATGCACTATTGACGGCGGAGTACCTTCGACTCAGTTGATGTATCGCGTTGCGCAAAAAGTGTTCGACGGCAGAGTATGGCAAGGCAGCTTAGCGATAATTTGCGGCAAAGGCAACAATGGCGGAGACGGACTTGCGCTTGCGAGCATTATGGCGGACAACGGCATATATCCCGACGTATACCTTTTGGGGGATATGAGCAAAGACGGCAGATATTATTACGACGTTTTGCAGAGCAATGGGTATGACAGGATATATCCGATAGGCAAGTGCAATTACGACTTTGATATAATTGTCGACTGTATATTCGGTACGGGATTCAAGGGAGCGCCAAGAGAGGAGTACTCAGAGGTAATTGACAAGATAAACGCAAGTCGCGCATATAAGATAAGCGTAGATATTCCCAGCGGACTTGATGGGGACAACGGAAGATACGTCACTTGTATAAAGGCGGACGAAACGATTACGGTACAGTACGCAAAGACAGGATTGTATCTCAATGACGGCAAGGATATGACGGGCAAGTTATCTGTCATAGACGTGGGGATAGGTTTGTTTGCGGACGGTGCAAACGTAGTCGAGGAGAAAGACGTAGCCGTGCTTTTCCCCAAGCGAAAACACAACACTCATAAAGGCACGTTCGGTAAGAGTGCTATTTTGGGCGGTTGCGGCAACTATCTCGGCGCGATAAGGCTTGCCAATATGGGACTGTGCGCTTTGCGTAGCGGCGGCGGACTTAACGTGATAATCACGCCCCAAAGCCACGTCGGCAATATCTTGGGTACGGTTATGGAAAGTACCGTCATAGGTATGCCCGATCAGGACGGATATTTCGTATTTGATAAGCAAGCCATAGATGTAGCTTTGCAAGGAGTAGATTGCTTAGCAATCGGTATGGGTATGGGCAACCGATATGGCGAAAACGCAAAGATTATAGAGTATATTGTCGCAAATTATCCCATAAAGATAATTATTGACGCAGACGGACTCAATTCTCTTGCGACAAAGGTAGATATGCTCAAATGCGCAAAGGCGCAAATTATACTCACGCCACACGTAAAAGAGATGTCAAGGCTATGCTCAAAGAGCGTAGAGAACGTACTCGACGATCCGATAGGCATAGCTAAAAATTTTGCGAACGAGTACAACGTCACGGTTTTGCTCAAAGGCGCAAGCAGTGTGATTACCGACGGCAGAGAAGTTTATCTGACGACCAACGGCGGCGCAGAACTATCCAAAGGCGGAAGCGGAGATACTTTGAGCGGAGTAATGCTAGGTATGCTGTCGCAAGGTATTTCGCCGATAGAGAGCGCGTATTCTTCGGCGTACCTTACGGCAAAGGTTGCAAAAGACTTGGTAAACGTCTATAGTGAGTATGGCGTTTTGCCCAGTGACGTAGCAAGGGCTATTAGGCTTATTACCAAGTAAGAGCGACTGCGTATATCAGCCGTCTTTTTCCCCCAATCGTCGGGACTCGGGGCGGCGACGTGTACGGCTAGTACACTTGACGCCACCGCTCGCCCTAGCTAGTGCAAAAATACAACTAATCTCCGCACTCGAAAGAGACTTTTTCCAAAAGGTTTGTGTCATTTCGACCGTAGCGGAGTATTCAAATCTATAAAATAATCTAAAAGGAGAATCAGATATGAAAGTTTTATTAATTAACGGAAGCAACAGATCAAAGGGCTGTACCAACAGAGCGCTTGAAGAAGTTGCAAAGGTACTTGCTGAAAACGGAGTGGAGTACGAGATATTCCAAGTGGGCAATGCGCCTATAAGAGATTGCATCGGTTGCGCGCAATGCGCGACCAAACTTAAAAACAATACGTGCGCGTTTGACGACGATATCGTCAACACGCTTATCAAGAAAGCAAGCGAATGCGACGGCTTTGTATTTGGTACGCCCGTATATTACGCGCATCCAAGCGGAAGAGTATTGTCATTGCTTGACAGAGTATTCTATGCAGGTAGCAGAGTATTCAAACATAAACCTGCGTTTGCAGTTGCCAGCGCAAGAAGAGCAGGTACAACCGCATCTATCGACGTGCTTAACAAGTATTTTACCATAGCGCAAATGCCAATTGCGTCGTCAAGCTATTGGAATATGGTACACGGCAACGCGCCCGAACAGGTAGAGCAAGATTTGGAGGGATTACAGACAATGCGCAACGGCGCGCGTAATCTCGTATGGCTTATGAAGTGCATAGAGCTGGGTAAGAAAAACGGTATCGAACCTCCAATGAACGAGAGTGGAACACGTACTAATTTCATAAGATAATACGCTGTATTATCTTATGAGTTATACTTTGCCTATGGCAAAGTTATATTCCGACTTTGTCGGAGTTATATTATTGCTACGCAATAGTGATATTAAAAGGTATGCGCGAGTTTACGCATACCTTTTAGTTACGGATAAATAATTACAATAACTAAAATCAAGCATAAATATATGCTTGATTTTAATATAACTCGCCTTAGTCGAATATAACTGTCGCGGAGCGACAATATAACTATTTGCATGCAAGCAAATAATATAACTAAAACAAGTACCTGCAATGCGGGTACTTGTTTTTTTAATAAAAGCCTAGGCTTATCATAAGCGCTTGATTGATTTTTTGCATAGTATCAAGCGGAACTTCGCCTATTTTGTCTTTGAGACGCTTTTTGTCAAGCGTACGTATTTGTTCGAGTAGTACGACAGAATCCTTGTTGAGTCCAAAGTCGCCTGCAGAAAGTTCTATATGCGTAGGCAATTTAGCCTTATTAATCTGACTTGTCACGGCGGCGGCAATGACGGTGGGGCTGTATTTATTACCCACGTCGTTTTGCACCACGAGGACGGGGCGGATACCGCCTTGTTCGCTTCCTACGACTGGACTAAGGTCTGCGTAATATAATTCGCCTCTTTTTATCATAGTAATTCTCCACAGCGTTAGTCCTGATAAATTATATGCAACTTATCAGTTCAACGTTATTGTTGACAAGACTATTGAGTTTTATTCGTTTGGCGAGAGGGGATACTTATTTCTATTGATAACGCCAACTAAGCGTATCTATTTTAAGGGCGCAGTCGAAGGGGATAATCCGATTGTTATATAATCACGTATTAATAAATTATTCCTTAAAGCATTAGTAAAATTATAATATTATATATTTTAATATATTTTTTACACAAGGTATTGACC
>CAMWQA010000081.1 GCA_947176265.1 uncultured Clostridia bacterium
GTCTTGGACAAAACATAATCTGTCAGCTTGTAACGGCGTTTTTCATGGTCTATTTGACAGACGTCGTTGGTACGCCGGCGATATGGCTTTCGATTATGTTCCTTGCGGCAAGACTTTTTGACGCATTCAACGACCCGATAATGGGTACTATAGTCGACAGAACGCGTAGCAAGCGCGGTAAGATGAGACCTTATCTTTTGTACTCGCCAATACCAATCGCAGTGCTTACCGTTTTGCTATTTACGTCGTTCCCCAATTGGTCGGCTGAAGGTAAATTTGCGTATTCTACAATCATCTATCTTATGTGGGGTATAGCGTATACGTCGGTAGACGTTCCGTACTGGGGATTGGCTTCTTCGATGACTTCCGATACGGACAAGAGAAATACGCTTTTGACTGTAGCCCGTCTTTTCTGTACGATCGGTAGCGGTCTTATATCCGTAGCTATTCCAATATTTACGGATACCAACCCCGAGACGCAGACGTTTAAAATATCGCAAGGCTCTTTGTCGTGGATATATCCGGTAATAGCTTTGGTTTGCGTATTGATAGCAGTACCTACTTTCTGGGTTGGATACAAGAACAGTAAAGAGAGATTCTATGAGGATAAAGAAAAAGCTTCTCTCAAAGACAACCTCAAACTTCTTGCTAAGAACAAGCCGGTCCTTCTTATGATATTGGTAGGCGTACTCGGCGGACTTCGTACGATATATATGACGACTGCCGTATATATTGCAAAATACAACTTCCTTGATCAGAATTTGGCTTCGGTCATCTTCTTGTTGGTAGTACCGGGCGGTCTTGCGGCAACCTTGCTCACGCCGATACTTTCTAAGAAACTTGGTAAGAGAGATATAATGATTTGGTCTCACCTCATCGGCGGCGCATTGCTCGTAGTATTGTGGCTCATAGGTTTGCCGTCAAGCGGTCAAAGCAACGTGGCAAAGATATTCTTCTATATCATTATCATAATCGCAGGTATTCCTTCGGGCTTTAGCAACATCTTGACGTATTCGATGATTGCAGACTCAATCGACTATCTCGAAGACAAGACCGGCAAGAGAGCAGAGGGTATTTGTTTCTCAATGCAGACGCTCATCTCCAAGATTGGTATGGCTCTTACCGCATTTGTTACGTTGTTGGTACTCGGCTTGGCTGGATACGATAACGCTGACAAAGTTGTTACCCAAGAGTCAATTAAGTTGATGTCTGCAGAAGAACTTGCTACTTACAATAGCGTTATTAAAAACAACTGGATGGCAACGACGCTCCTTTGCGGACTATCAATGGCAGCTTGCGCAATTCCGCTCTTCTTCTATACATTTACAGAAAAGAGACAGGTTGAGGCAGTTTCGAGAGTTCTTGCAAGAAAGAAAGCTGCAGGTACTATGAACGAAGCCGAAGCGGGCGAGTTTATTACTGAGTTGAAACTTGTTGATCCCAAGACTCAAGAGAGAACTTATACCGAAGTCGCAGAAATTCTCGGTTGGGAAAATGCTGACGCGGTTAGAGCTTTCATCGTAGAGGCTGACAATACTAAGGCTACGACCGACGTAGTCGAAGAGAAGGTAGCAAACGTCTACGAAGAAGCGGGCGTAAATCAAGAGACGGCTGCTCAAGAAGTTAAGATTGAAGAAGAAGCTAAGGCTGAAGAAGTCACAACCCAAGAAGAGGTAACCGACGCTGAGGCAACTGACGACAAGAAGTCTGATTTTGAAGAATAATCAAAATTAAAAACAAAGAATTCAAAGGCTATCTATCTTAGGTAGCCTTTGAGAAGTAATAGGTTAATATGGCATCATATACGTCTTTATACAGAAAATACAGACCCGACTCTTTTGATAAGATGTTGGGTCAAAAGCATATTATCAAGACCTTGTCCAATGCGGTACTTGCGGGCAAAATTTCGCACGCATATCTCTTTACAGGTACTCGCGGCACAGGTAAGACGTCTACTGCCAAGATTTTTGCAAAGGCAATCAACTGCTTATCGCCGCGTCCCGACGGTTCGCCGTGCGGAGAGTGCGAAGTTTGCAAAGCGCTTTCAAGTCCCAACAATATGGATATATTGGAAATGGACGCTGCGTCCAACAACAGCGTTGACGATATTCGCGACTTGATAGAGAAGGTCAAGTACGTTCCCGTTGCTTGCAAATACAAAGTATATATTATAGACGAAGTTCACATGCTCACAATGCAGGCTTTCAACGCTCTTCTCAAGACATTGGAAGAACCGCCAGAGCATACAGTCTTCATTCTTGCGACTACAGAAGTTCACAAACTTCCGCAGACAATACTGTCGCGTTGTATGCGATTTGATTTTAGATTACTCTCAACCGTAGAACTTGCAGATTATCTTGCCGGTATCTTTGACAAAGAGGGAAGAGAGTATCAAAAGGAAGCGGTACGCGCAATTGCGGAAGCGGGAGACGGAAGCGTCAGAGATATGCTTTCCGTTGCAGACATGTGCCTTTCCTATACTCAAGACAAGTTGACTTACGAAGACGTGCTTGAAGTATTGGGAGCAAGTTCTCCAAAACTGGTAGTAGAGTTGTGTTCGGCAATAATAGACCACGATTCCAAAAAGGCTTTGGAGATAACTGACAAAATAGTTTCGTTGGGCAAGAGCGTGGCGTTGCTTGCAAGGGACGTGTCAAAAATGATGCGCGCAATGCTCTATATTATCAATTGTTCCAATGCCAACTCGTTTTTGGCTTTGCCAAAAGATATTTACGAATCGCTTGTCGCTGTATCCAACAACACCGACAACGGTTCTTTGGTACGCATCATAGAGATATTCGTCAATATCGAAAATACTTTGCGTACGTCGTCTTCGCCGATAATTACTTTGGAAATGAGCGTAGTTAAGGCGTGCGACTTGACGATTGATTTAGATGGAGACGCAGTAATAAGAAGATTAAAAGACGTCGAAGCCAAGATTAGAACTATGGCGAAGCACTTGGGAGACGCCGATGAGTCGCTCAAACTAGATTTGGGAGAAGTGTGGGGATTTTTGCTTAATTCCATAAAGGCAAGCGGCGGGCAGCAAGCGTATACGTGCGCGGTAGGAATTACCGGAGAGAATTTGTATTTCAAAGACGGTGTACTGTATATCAAAGTAGAAAGCGAAAAAAATCTTCCTGTAATCAAACAGTACCTTAAGCAGTTTGAGAATATAATCCGCAAGAGATACTTTGAGATAACCGGCGTTGAGATTAGTTTTTTCGATAAGGAAAAAGCGCTCAACAACGACGTAAAAAAAGTACAAGATTTATTTGATGAAGAAATGGTCAACGTAACCAATTCAAAAGGTAATAACAACTAAATTTTAATAAATTGATAAAATATTATAATTAAAGGAGAGAATATATGGCAAAATTCGGTGGTTTTGGCGGTGGAATGGGCAATATGCAACAGCTCATGCGTCAAGCGCAAAAAATGCAACAAGAGATGATGGAAGCTCAAGAAGAGCTTAAGACTATTGAAGTTACAGGAACAAGCGGAGGCGGACTCGTCGAAGTTACTATGACGTGCGAAAAGGTAGTTAGCGCAGTCAAGATTAAACCTGAGGCAGTAGATCCCGACGATATCGAAATGCTTGAAGACCTTATCGTAGCTTCATTCAACGACGCTACTGCAAAAGCAGAGGAAATCAGAGAACAAAAACTCGGTAAGTTTGCGGGACTCGGTGTATAATATGGCATATTTTCAACCTTTGGCAAGATTGGTTGCGCAATTTTCCAAATTGCCTGGAGTAGGCGCAAAGACGGCTCAACGATACGCTTATAAGATTATCAACATGAGCGAGGATGAAGTGCAGGATTTTGCTCAAGCTCTCGTTGAGACCAAAAAGAGTATTCATTATTGCTCGGTTTGCGGTAATTATACAGATGCGGACGTATGCGATATCTGCGCCACGAGGGACAAGTCGGTCATTTGCGTTGTCAAAGAACCTAAAGATGTTATTGCATTTGAAAAAATCAAGGACTACAGCGGAGTATATCACGTACTTCAAGGTACGCTCAATCCAATGCAGGGTATAGGCGTGGACGATATTCGCGTCAAAGAATTGATGGGCAGACTCGTCGGGGTTAAAGAAGTCATTATGGCGACCAATCCAGATATTGAAGGGGAAGCTACGGCTACTTATATTGCCCGTCTTATCAAGCCTATGGGTATCAAGGTTACTCGCTTAGCAAGCGGTATTTCTATGGGCAGCGATATTGAATACGCCGACGAGGTATCACTTTCTCGCGCTCTAGCCGACCGCAAGGAGTACTAATTGCAAAGCAATTAGTAGTAATATTCGCCTACGGCGAGTTATATTGTCACTATGTGGCAGTGATATTAAAAAGGTACGAGCGATAGGTTCGTATCTTTTTAGTTACGGATATATTATTATAATATTATTTCGTCCGAAACGAAGTGGAGTGGAGAAATCTCTACCTTTTGCTGTTTTTAAGCGGAGTACAAATTTAATTTATCCTTAGCTAAAAGAGCTTATTCAACAGAATAAGCTCTTTTAATATAACTCTACAAATATAACTTTACGCTTCTTTATATCCCAGTCCTTGTTCTATAAACTTGATAAAGGATTCTTGACCTTTTTCGTCGTTTTTGAATACGGCGGTGCATTCAAGAATTTGTTCGCAAGCGTCGTTGACGTAGTTTGTTACTACTCTGTCGGCGTAGACTCTGTCGCGGTTAGTACCGTGGTCGTTGACGAGTTGAATTATCGTCTGTGCGTGCTTAAACATAGGATTTTGTTCGTCGTTTAATTCCTTGAAGTCTATATTTTTGTTGCCCGAGATATAATCTTTAATTACTTCGAGTTCGGTTTTTAATCTGCCGGGGAGTATGAATAGACCCATTACCTCGATTATACCGATACCTTCTTTCTTTATATTGTGCAATCTTTCTTCAGGGTGGAAGATACCGTATGGATGAGCCTCGTCCGTGCGGTTGTTGCGTAGTATCATATCAATGATATACGTATCTCCCTCTTTGCGGGCAATAGGAGTAACCGCGTTGTGTTGCTCGGTTGTTTTGCAAATTACGTTGACGCTCTCGTCGGTCCAAGTCGACCAGCAGTTGAGTACGTCGCTTGCAACTTCGTGTACTTGGAATTTATTTTTACCGCTTACTCTGACTACGCTGTTGTACCAATCGGCAATGCTTACAGATACGTCTTTATATTTTCCGCTGACGTAGTTTTTACGCGTACCTACTTCAAACATAGGCAACACTTTGCTTCCGCCTTGATAGTGATCGTGCGTGAGTATTGAACCGCCTACGATAGGCAAAGCCGCGTTTGAGCCTATAAAGTAGTGGGGGAACAAATCTACAAAGTCCATGAGTCTATACAGCGTGTCGCTGTTGACAGCCATAGGACGGTGTTCGTTGGAAAGCGCTATTATATGCTCGTTGTAATATTGATACGGCGAATATTGAATTGACCAATTTTCTCCGCCCAATTTTATTGGGATTATTCTCAAAGTTTGACGGGCAGGGTGGTTGAGATTGCCTGCATAGCCTACGTTTTCGGGGCAGAGCAAGCAAGATGGATATCCCGTCTTTGGCATAAGTTTTGCCAAAGCAATTTGTTTAGGATCTTTTTCGGGTTTGGATAGGTTGATTGTAATTTCTATTTTGCCGAATTTTCCGCTATGTTGCCACTTGATATTCTTGCGTATGTCAGCCATACGAATATAATTGTTGGCAATCGACAAGTTGAAAAGCCAATCGGTTGCCGCCTGTACGCCTTTGTTGGAGGCTATGATATCGAATTTATCGACCACGCTTGACGGCATTGGAGTAACCGCTCCTAACAATTTTGTTTCAAAGAGCAGTCTTTCCTCTTCCTTTGCTATACCGTTTTGCACGGCGTAATCTACTATTGGGTCGACTATATCTGTCTGAAAGTCTCCGTAAGGCTCGCAGTCTTGAGCAGGCGCGCCCAATGAAAACATGTCAAGCAGAGTATTTGTGACAAATGCCTCGTCTTCTACTCGAAGAGACAGGTTGTCTTTGGCATAGTTCACAAGTTGTTTGAGTTTTGATTTCAAAATATCTTGATTTATCATAAAAACCTCGCAAAGTTGTTGAATATCTATAAGAAATTTATTATATACATTATATTACATTTGAAAAGAATTTGCAATACTTACGACGTATAATGCTTAATTTATTTGAAGAAACTATTGCAAGACTTATATATTCTCAAATCTTAATTTTCGGTAAAAATCATAAAAAAATATATACATTTAAACTATTTACAATATCAATGCAGTGTGCTATACTATCTTTAAGCGG
>CAMWQA010000082.1 GCA_947176265.1 uncultured Clostridia bacterium
AATTTTTTTTGTAAGTTCAACGTTTAATATTTTGTTGGCGCGCTTTGTGGAGCAAAAAAAGTCGGATTGTCAAATTCTGTCATAATGAAAAATTTGCCTCAGATAAATCCGCCCGACGGTAGATTCAACGTGCTTCGCAAAGACGGAGTAACTTACGTAGTAGACTTTGCGCACACTCCCGACGGTATTTTCAATCTTCTCAAAGAGGGAAGGCATTTGACGGACAAAAAGGTAATCACGATATTCGGTTGCGGAGGAGATAGAGACGTAACTAAAAGACCTATTATGGGCAAGATAGTCAGCGAAATGAGCGACGTAGTCATAGTCACTTCCGACAATCCGCGCACCGAAAGTCGAGAGGGAATTGCAAGCGATATACTGCAAGGGGTAAATCCCAAAGGTCATCTTTACGTAGAACTCGACAGAGCAAAGGCAATACGCTTGGGAGTTGAGCTTGCGGATGAAGGCGATTGCGTATTTATTGCGGGCAAAGGCAGTGAAAACTATATCGACGAAAACAATGTCAAGACCCCATATTCGGATATGCAGGAATTGCTGTCCGCAACGGGAGAGGGAGGAGTATGAGCGAAGAAATTAAAATAATACTTGCATTGATAAGCTCTTTTGCTTTTGCAATGCTCATCGCTCCCCTCGTAATTAGGGGCATGAAAGCGCTCAAGGCGGGACAGCCTATCCTTGAGTACGTGGACAAGCACGAAGGCAAGAGCGGTACGCCTACTATGGGCGGTATAATATTCTTATTGCCCATGGCGATAATCACGTTGATTTTTTCCATTGGCGGCGGAAAGATGGGAATCGTCGCAATGGCGATTACGTTGAGCTACGGTTTGGTGGGACTGCTCGACGATTTTCTCAAAGTCAAACTCAAACACAACAAAGGACTTAAAGCCTATCAAAAGATAATAGGTCAGCTTGGCATAGCCATAATAGCGTCTATATATTGCTATAAAAACAATTATATCGGCTCATCGATAGAGTTGCCGTTTTGCGACGTCACTTTTGATATGAAGTGGTGGTATTTGCCATTTTGTATGATAATCTATATCGCAATGTCCAACGCAGTTAATCTTACCGACGGACTTGACGGATTGGTGGCAAAGTCTTCGTCCGTCAATCTTGTCTTTTACACAATTATAATTTACGTTTGTTATTATTCCGCTAAGCAGATGGGACAGACCTTTTATACTAAAGAGTTATTGTCGCTTGAGTACTTTGCCGCGGCGTTGCTCGGTTCTACGCTGGCTTTCGTATGGAAAAACAATTTCCCCGCAAAGATATTTATGGGGGATACGGGCTCTTTGGCAATGGGCGGAGCGCTGGCGTGTTTGGCAATTTTTATTTCTCAACCGCTAATAATTCTTTTAACAGGCATAATGTATATAGTTTCGTGCATATCAGTAATATTGCAGGTGGCAAGTTTCAAGATAAGAAAGAAGAGAATTTTTCTCATCGCTCCTTATCATCACCACCTCGAATATAAAGGTATTCACGAGAACAGAGTAGTAGGTTTTTATGCAATCATTACGTTTATTGCAAGCGCGGTAGCTTTGATTTCTGTCCTCGTATAGGAGGGCAAATGCAAAACGTACTTATTATAGGCTGGGGTATCAGCGGCAAAGGAGCGAGCAAACTCTTGCTTTCTCAAGGCGCAAAGGTAAGCGTATACAGCGATACTCCCATTGATTTGGCGGATTATCCTCAAATCGCTGACTTATCCGGACAAGATTACTTCCAAGTAATCGACGGTAAAGATTTGGTAGTTATTTCCCCGAGTATAGCTCAAGACCACGCTTTGGTAGAGTACGCAAAGAGATACAGCATACCTGTGATAGGCGAAATAGAACTTGGATATAGATTTTGCAAAGGTAAAATAGTTGCTATTACAGGCACTAACGGCAAGACTACTACCACAAAACTTATCGGCGACATTCTCAATGCAAGCGGGAAAAAGGCTTATGCTCTCGGTAATATAGGTAAGTCGTTTTGCGAAAGCGTAGAGAAAATCAAACAAGACGAGATAGCGGTGCTTGAAGTTTCTTCATTTCAACTTGAAAGTATCAAAGAATTCCGTCCATTCGTAGCAAGCTGTCTCAATATAACTCCCGACCACTTTGAAAGACATAAAAATCTTGAAAACTACGCCTTAGCGAAGTTTAATATCTTTATCAATCAAGGCGCAGACGATTGCGCGATTGTCAATTACGACGATGAAATTACAAGAAATTTCAGCAACTTGATCAATTCAAAATTATATTACATAAGCGTTCGAAACAAAGTAAAAGGCGCGTTCGTTAGAGAGGGAAAGATATACCTTAACTTTGACGAAGAAGTAGAGTTTATGGCTCTCGACGAAATACCGCTCAAAGGCGATTACAACTATCAGAACGTAATGACTGCTATTCTTACGTGCAAGCTCTTGGGCGCGGATAGCAAAGATATTGTCAAAGCAATTAAAAATTTTCAACCGCCAAAATACCGCAATCAATTTATCGGCAATTTTTTGGGCAAAAACTTTTTCAACGATTCTAAGGCTACCAACATTGATAGCGCGCTCAAGGCGTGCAAGTCTATGCAGGGCGATACTGCGCTCATTGTCGGCGGATACGACAAAGGCATTGCATACGACGGATTTTTCTCATGCCTCCCAGACTCTGTAAAACATATCATTGCCACCGGAGACAACGTATATTCCATCATGCAATTTCTACCGTCCTACCACGAATATACGTTTGAGATAACATCTTCTTTGGAGAGAGCAACTCAGCTTGCGGTAAGCAAAGACGTTGTCAACGTGCTCTTTTCTCCCACGACGTCGAGTTTTGACAGATACTCGAGCTACGTTGAGCGAGGAGAGCATTTTGACATGATAGTACAGTCGTTGAGGGAGAGCGGAAGTGGAGAATAAGTGGAAGATACACAACAAATTACTGATATTCAGCGCGGTATTTTTGGCGCTGTTTGGGCTGGTCATGCAATACAGCGCAAGCTCCTATTCTGCCGAGCGTCAGTTCGGCGACGCGTTTTACTACGTGAAAAAACAAGCGATAGCGTTGGTCTTTGCCCTCGTCGTAATGTACGCGGTCAAATTTATCAAGACGGATTGGCTCAAAAAATGGAGATATTTGATTTTGGCTTTTGCGTGCATATTGCTTGCTTTGGTATTCGTACCCAAGATAGGAGTGGAGAATTACGGAGCTAAACGTTGGATTAATCTCGGCTTTACGACCATGCAACCTTCGGACGTGGCAAAGTTTGCATTGGTTATTTTTATTGCCAGTTGTCTTGACAAAAAGAGCAGTTTGACTTTCAAGAATATGCTGCCGATACTCATTGCCACGGCGCTAGTGTGCGCGCTCATTATGTTAGAGCCCAATATGTCTGTCACTATGTGCGTAGGCATAGTAGTGCTAATAATGTTATTCGTGGGCGGATGCGATTACAAGCACTTTTTAGTTATGGCAGTACCTGTCGTTGCGGGAGTAATAGGATTGATACTTATCGAGCCGTACAGAGTAAAAAGATTGATGGCGTTTATCGATCCGTGGGCGTCTCCGCTCGGCGAAGGCTATCAGCTCATTCAATCGTATTATGCGCTTGGCAGCGGAGGGCTGTTTGGACTTGGACTTTTCAATTCCCGACAAAAATACCTCTTTTTGACTTTTTCCGAGAGCGATTTCATTCTCTCAATCGTGGGAGAAGAGTTGGGATTTGTGGGATTGGTTTTGGTATTGTGCGTATTCATAGTCATCACTGCCCAAGGACTGAAAATCGCCAGAAATGCAATCAGCCGTTTTGACGGATACCTTGCATGCGGGATTACCTCCGTCATAGCAGTGCAGACTTTGCTCAACGTTGCCGTCATCTCCGGCAGTATACCTCCTACCGGCATACCTCTTCCGTTTATTAGCAACGGCGGAACTTCGCTCGTGTGCTTTATGGCAGGCATAGGCGTGCTTGAGAATATAGCTTCCAAATCACATAGGAGCTATCTCAATCATAAAATGTATTGAGAAAATAGCGTGTTAATTACCCGAAACAACGTCGGGCAGAGTTGATGCGTCTATGCTTTATTACTTAATGGAGAGAGATATGAAAGAATACATAATAAACGGCGGTCGGACGTTGGACGGAACCGTAGATATACGCGGAGCTAAAAACAGTATCTTGCCACTTCTTGCCGGTAGCATTTTGACAGATGAAATAACGGTGTTGCATAACTGCCCGAATATCAGCGACGTGGACAGCATGATAAAGATACTTGAAGGACTCGGAAGTAAAATTATACGCAACTCAAGAGATATAGTTATTGACAACTCTAAGGCAGATATGTGGGAGATACCGGCGTGCTTGGCAAAGGAATTGCGCTCGTCGATATTTTTGCTAGGTTCGCTTTTGTCGCGCAACAAAAAGGCAAAAGTCGCATATCCCGGCGGTTGCGATATAGGACTTAGACCCATTGATATACATATTGCAGGCTTGAGAGAATTGGGAATCGAAATTCAAGAGCAAGGCGGTTATATACTTTGCAACAGTCAAAACGCAAAGTGCGCGGACGTGGTTTTGGATTTGCCTAGCGTAGGAGCTACGGAAAACCTTATGATGTCGGCGGTGTTCATCAAAGGCAGGACGGTAATTCGCAATTGCGCTAAAGAGCCGGAAATCGTAGATTTGCAAAAATTTCTCAATGCAATGGGCGCAAAAATAAGGGGCGCGGGTACGAGCGTAATCGTAGTCGAGGGCGTGGATAAACTCCACGGAGTGGAATATACGCCTATTCCCGATAGAATAGTAGCGGGTACTTATCTCATTGCGACAGCTATGTGCGGCGGTATTGTAGAGTTAAACGACGTAAATCCCGAACATATATCGTCACTTATATCTAAATTATCAAAAACTACTTGCAAAGTTCACGTAAAGAATGATAGAATATTAATCAAGAGCAAGGGCAGACAAAAAAGTCTTGACTGTATCGAGACGATGTATTACCCGGGATTTCCCACAGACCTTCAGTCGCAGATCATGGCGATGCAGACGGTTTCAAGGGGCACGAGCGTAATCGTCGAGAATATTTTCGAGACGAGATTTAAGACTGCAAGCGAACTCAAGAAGTTAGGCGCGGACATTACCATCAAGGGTAGAGTCGCCGTCGTAAAGGGAGTCAAGGAACTCATTGGCGGAGAAGTACACGCAAGCGACTTGAGGGGCGGAGCGTCTTTGGTACTTGCCGGACTGGTTGCCAACGGTCAGACTGTCGTCAAAGATATTTACCATATCGACCGAGGCTACGAGGATATGTCCGTCGACTTGCTTAAATTGGGAGCTAATATTAAAAGGACTTAACATGAGAAAAAGACTTTGGATAATACTGGGAATAATCGTCGGTATAGCAGTGATTTCGGTCATGGCTTATTGCGTATTTTCCATAGGCAAAGTCGACGTAAATTCCACCGTAGACATTGCGGTATTGTCCCAAAAAGAGAAAGACGAGATAATTGCTTTGAGCGGAATAAAGAAGGGCAAGAATATTTTTGCCATCGACGAGGATATCGCTATCAAAAATATCGAGTTGAGTATGCCTACGCTCAAAGTAATTTCCATAGAACGTACTTTCCCCAACGGAGTTTATATATACGTGACGAGGCGTACCCCCGTATTTTATCTTGCTTTGTCGGGCGGTCAGTACGCTATTTTGGATAGAGAACTTAAAGTTGTTGCCATTCAAGACGAATACGACCCTCAGCTTACTCAACTCGTCGGGGTGACTGCAGACAGCGTCAAGTTGGGAGAGACTTTGCCCGATAGCAAAATGCTTGCCACGTTGATTAAGGGAGCGGAAAAGTGTTCTTTCATCAACGCAAGATTCAGCGCCTTTTATCGCAAAGTAGTAGTTGACGGTTCTTACGTATATTTGACGAGCAACACGGGAGTAATATTCCAACTTCCCATATCTTCCAATATCGACGAAAGCGTAGTGGGAAGTTACAGTTATTATTTTGAGGGCGCAAGCGAAAAGGGTAAGAGCAAGGGGTATATCTATCTCGACAAGCACGGTTGGTATTGGAAGGAAAGTCTTTGAGAAGAAGAGCCTCTTTGTTTAAGTTATATACAAAATATTTAAAAAAACTGTTTTATGTTACAAAAATATCAAAATTCAGACGAGAGTTTTCCATCTAAAGGGCAAAATTTAAACTTTTACCGTTATTTATTAAAAACTTTATTATTCTGCGTTGACATTATAATATTATAA
>CAMWQA010000083.1 GCA_947176265.1 uncultured Clostridia bacterium
ATATCATTGGACAGGACAATGCAAAGAAAGTCTTGTCGGTGGCTGTATACAACCATTATAAGAGAATCAATTGCCAAGACGGCGACGTTGAGTTGGACAAAAGCAATATTCTTATGTTAGGTCCTACCGGCAGCGGTAAGACTTTGCTTGCAAAGACGCTTGCAAGAATACTCAACGTGCCATTTGCCGTCGCAGACGCAACGACTTTGACAGAAGCCGGCTACGTGGGCGAAGACGTCGAGAATATCTTGCTTAAGCTTATTCAGGCGGCGGACTACGACATTGAAAAGGCGCAACTGGGCATTATATATATCGATGAAATAGACAAACTTGCAAGTAAAGGCGAGAATATGTCGATTACTAGAGACGTGTCGGGCGAGGGCGTACAGCAAGCTCTCTTGAAAATCATTGAGAGCACGTTGGCGAGCGTTCCACCGCAAGGCGGAAGAAAACACCCCCAACAGGAATGTATACAAATCGATACGACAAACATTTTGTTTATATGCGGAGGCGCTTTCGTAGGACTGGACAGAATTATCGACAAGAGGTTGGACGGTTCGTCTTTGGGATTTGGAGCAAAAGTACGCGACAGCAAAAAGGTAAGCTACGGCGAGCTTATTAGCGATATAAAGCCCGACGATCTTATAAAATTTGGACTTATTCCCGAGTTTGTGGGTAGAATACCAATCGTAGTAGGACTTGACGCATTAGATGAAGAGGCGCTTGTTAAGATACTTACAGAGCCTAAAAACGCAGTCATCAGACAGTATAAAAAGTTGTTTGAAATAGACGGCGTGCAAGTCGAGTTTGAAGACGACGCGCTAGTCGAGGTCGCGAAGATGGCAATCAAGCTAAAGACTGGAGCAAGAGGTCTGAGGTCGGTGCTTGAGAGTATTATGTTGGAACTCATGTACGACGTGCCGACGGATAAAACGATACAGAAAGTAATAATTACCAAGGGCGTTGTCACAGGAGACAGCAAGCCTACAATCATAAGAATAAAATAATGTTTAGACGGAATACGAATAATAATCAATATTATTCGTATTCTTTAAGAGAGAGCATATCGCAAAAGGTTGCGAACCTTTTTGACAAAGGAGAAAACTATGTCGGAAATATCAAAATTAACAATTCTACCGCTTTTGGAAGAAGTCGTTTTGCCCAATTGCACAAAAAAATTGGATATTGTAAATAGAATCAACGCTTTAAATTTAAAGTCTGTTTATAAAGATGGCGGACAGATTTTTGCCGTAAAATTCAAGGATGGAAATAAAAAACTTGAGGATGAAGACAGCGTCTTTGAGTATGGAGTAGTCTGTAATATAAAAGAATATAGAGATAGAATAGACTTTTCAACCGTCGTATTAGAGGGCGCGTACAGGGCGAGATTGATTGATATAGTCGACAGAGATGAAAAAGCTACTTGGGTAACCGTCAAAGAAGACAAGGGAATACCTTTTGACGAGTCATTTAAGGATAATTTGTATAGAGGAATGCTCTATAAAGACGTAAAAGGTATCGAAAAATTGGGCGGAGTAATACCGCAAGTCGTGTGGCTTGCTTTCGAGAGAATGCAGGATACTTGCGAAATTATGGATATCATTGCCGACAGTATAGGAGATATTGACAGACAAGCTTATCTTGACGAGAATAATTGCGAATTGAGAGCGCAAAGGCTTTCGTCTACGTTGAAAGTCGAGGCTTATAAACTAGGCGTTTTAAAAGAAATCAATAAAAAGCTCGATAATACCTTGAGAGAAAACCAAAAAGAGTTTGTTTTGAGAGAACAAATCAAGGTTATTAAGAAAGAATTAGGTGACGAAGACAACGAGATAGAGGAAATTACGCAAAAAATAAAAGATCTCAAAGCGTCTGACGAAGTTAAAAACAAGTTGAAAAAAGAATTTGACAGAATGCAGAGAATGAACGTGACATCTCCCGATTATTCTATATTGCGTAATTATCTCGACGTGGCTTTGTCATTGCCGTGGGGCGAGTATACTGAGGATAATTTTGATTTGAAGCATATTCGCGAAGTGCTTGACGCCGAGCATTATGGAATAGATAAGGTTAAAGATAGAATAGTAGAGGCTATCGCTGTTAAAAAATTGGCGGGAGAAAAGAACAAAGCTCCAATTATCTGCCTAGTTGGTTCGCCCGGCGTGGGTAAGACGTCAATCGCGCAGTCCATTGCGAGAGCTCTTGGCAAGGAATATATTCACATGAGCTTGGGCGGAATAAGAGACGAAGCAGAGATTAGAGGTCACCGCAAAACTTATATAGGCGCAATGCCGGGAAGAATTATATCTTGTATGTCAAAAGCAAAGACGAGTAATCCGCTCTTTTTGTTGGACGAAATCGACAAGATGACTCAAGATATGAGAGGAGACCCGTCAAGCGCAATGCTAGAAGTGCTTGACCCCAATCAAAACGCTAATTTCAGAGACAATTATCTGGAATTGCCATTTGATTTGTCGCAAGTAATGTTTATAATGACGGCTAATTCTCTTACAAATATCCAAAAACCTTTGCTTGACAGAATGGAAGTCATTGAAATGGAAGGATATACGGTCGAAGAGAAGATGGAAATCGCCAAGAGATATCTTGTGCCAAAGCAAAAGGAACAAAACGGCATTGAGACTTGCGAAGTCGAGATAGAAGACGGAGCAATTGAAGCTATAATTGACGGCTACACGAGAGAATCGGGCGTAAGAGAGTTGGAGAGGCAGATCGGAAGCGTATGCAGAAAGATTGCTACCAAGATTGTGGGCGGAGACAATATCAGTTACGTAGTTACTGCTCAAAACTTGACTGATTATCTCGGCGCGATTAAATATCAGGGCGACGACGGTATTGTCGGCGGAGAAATCGGCGCAGTCAATGGGCTTGCGTGGACAAGCGTAGGCGGCGTAACTATGCCTATTGAAGTGAGATTGTTGCCTTACGGAAGCGGCAAGATTCTTCTTACGGGCAGTCTGGGCGACGTGATGAAAGAGTCCGCAGAGATAGCCGTATCTTTGATAAAGAGCAAATGCAAAGAGCTTAATATCAGCGAAGAAGCATTTAATAAGCGTGACATTCATATTCACGTGCCAGCAGGAGCTACGCCGAAAGACGGACCTAGCGCAGGTATTGCGCTTGCGACGGCTGTTTTGTCCGCATTTACCGGAGAGCCTGTAAAAAAAGACTTGGCTATGACCGGCGAAGTCACGCTGAGAGGTAAGGTTCTTGCTATAGGCGGACTAAAAGAAAAGACTTTAGGAGCTTTGCGAAGCGGAATAAAGACGGTAATAATACCAAAGCAAAATCAAAAGGATATGCAAGAATTGCCAAAGAGCGTATTGGATAGCATCAATTTTGTGCTTGCCGACAACGTATCTACGGTGTTTGAAGAAGCTTGCGGAATATATTTTAATTAATTATGGAAATCAAACAGTGTAAATTTATTACTTCCGTAGCCAGTAGCAAGAATTGCGTAGACTACGGAATGCCTGAAATCGCCATTGCTGGCAAGTCAAACGTTGGCAAATCTTCTTTTATCAATTATCTTGTCAACAACAAGAGTATGGCAAAGACTTCGTCTACGCCCGGCAAAACAAGGCTCCTTAATTACTTTGAAATCAACAAGGGGGAGCTTATGCTCGTTGACCTTCCCGGATATGGATACGCTAAAGTGTCAGGGGAGATTAAGGATAATTGGGATGAGTTGATAGGCGGATATTTGCTTGGAAGTAAGCGCCTTATCAACGTGTTTTTACTGGTAGATATTAGGCATGAGCCTACGGCGCTTGATAAGCAGATGGTTGCTTATATGCATCATTATCACATACCTTTTTGCGTGATTGCTACCAAGTGCGACAAACTGTCGAGAATGGCTTGCAGTAAGCAAAAGTCAGTTATCGCAAGGGAACTTTGCCTTGGCGTAGATAATATTATGATGGTGTCTTCGCAGGCAAAATTGGGCAAAGATGAGATCTTGGCAAAGATTGAACACTTGTTAAATACTTACAAATAGAGCGTGTTTTCATTAAAATAATTCTCAATTAACACATTTTATATAAATAATAGAAGATAAATTACATAATTTTAGCAATATTAAGGGCAAGTATGATATTTTTATTACTTGTCTTTTTTTATCGTTTGCAGTAACAAAAATGGCGCTTTGCGAATATATAATTGTGAGCATACAAAATTCTGTGTGCAATTATGACAGTAAAATAGGAGGAAGAATATATGTCATTTTCAAATAATTGCAAGTCCAATAAGATCCCCGGACCGATAAGAGGCAACGGCGGACTCAACGGCATTTGCGAGAGGGTGTGCATACAGTGTGACAAGGTGTTGGATATGTGTATGCGACAAGAAACTCTCACCGATTTAAGCGTCACTCTCACAGACGTAGAGCCGGCTACGGGATTGGTTGCGTCGTACACTTTCGTCAGCGCCAACGCTACTAGTTCTCAAGCCGTCATCAGCGATTTAATTGTCACTCCGCTCAAGGACGACAATTGCTCGTCGAGAGTTCAGTGTACGATCAGCGTTCCGATTCAAGTAAATTTTGTTGACGCCAACGGTACGAGGGGCACGGGCAACGCGACTATTTCAGTTGAGAGAGACGTAGTGCTACATACGTCTGCGCCGTCCGTTATGCCGTATTCTATAGTTGCTTCGGCATCGATTTACAGCGCAAGGGGAACTTACGTCAGCGAGACGGAGTTTACTATCACGGTATGTCTGACCACGATATTGAAGGTTATAATGCAAGTTCATTTGCTCATACCAAGCTACGGCTACTGCTATATACCGCCGTGTCAAGATTTCAACGAGCAAGTATGCGACGGCTTCTTTGATTTGCCCCTTTATCCGCAAGAATGCGGGGTAGATGGCAGATGTAATTGCAACCTCAATAATAATTAATAATATATACAATATATTAGACCGACTGCGTATAGCGGCGCGCCTTCCGCTTGACCTTCGGGCAGGTGTCGACGCGCGCGGCAAGTACAGCCCGCCGTCGCTTGCCCTAGCTAAAACGGAAATCGCGCCATTCTTCGCAGTCAAAGTATGGTATATATATTATAAAGTTTATATAAAATCTATATTGTCCAAACAGTTGAGAAAAATCTGTATATTTGATATAATTTATATATGGATATTTATGCAATAAGCGATTTACATTTGTCTTTTTCTGAGGACAAGCCCATGGATATATTCGGGGCTTGCTGGGAAGGTCATTGGCAAAAGATTTGCGACGATTGGAAGTCGAAGGTAAAAGATGACGACGTTGTGATTATTGCAGGGGACATATCTTGGGCGATGACTCTTGAAAATGCTCTTTTAGATATAGCGGAGATAGCAAAATTGCCCGGTAAAAAGGTAATTATCAAAGGTAATCACGATTATTGGTGGAGCTCCGTATCGAAGATACGCAAAGTTTTGCCGCAAGATTTTTTTGTAATACAAAACGACGCGATTAAGTTTGGCAATACGGTTATTTGCGGAACTAGGCTTTGGAATTTGACTAATCCAACTTTGGCTGACAAAAAGATAAACGAAAGAGAAAAAATTCGCCTTGAGCTTTCGCTGGATAGCGCAATGAAGCTCAAACAAGACGGAGATAGCGTTTTGGTCATTTGTCATTATCCGCCGTTTGACGCTACTTTGGGCGATAGCGATTATACTGCAATAATTGAAAAATACGGAGTGGAGGCGGTAGTATACGGACACCTGCATGGAAAGGATTGTAGGGCAGTAAAGTATATGGAAAAAAACTCTGTAAAATATTATTTAACCTCTTGCGATCAGATTGATAATAAATTGGTTAAGATTCGTTGCGCCGATTTGGAAAAAGTTGATATAAATAGTTAAAAGACGTTTATCGACAATTTTTAATAATCCCCAAAAGATTTAACAAACAATTGCGACATGGCTTTATAAAACATTGAGATAAAGCCTAGAACTTCTTTTTGCTGAAATCTTTCCAATTTTTTCCCAAAAGCGCCAACTTATCCACAAAATTGTCGAAAAATGTGGATAAGTCGGTGGATAAGTCCGACTAAAAAATATAATAAAAATTTATATTCCATTTTATTATATACTATAAATAGTATATAATAT
>CAMWQA010000084.1 GCA_947176265.1 uncultured Clostridia bacterium
CCCCTGCCTAGTCTCGTGGGCTCGGACATGTGTATAAGCCAAATACAAAAAAAAAAAAATAAAAAATAAAATTTGACGAAATTAGTGGCGCAAGAATTTCACGAGCGAGAGCGTTTTCAAGACGATGAAAACGAGCGCAGTCGTACTATATGTACGTCAAGTGAGTTTGAAGAATTATTGGAAGCGTTGTTGCCGTGTAAGTTTGCGACATCTAATTGCAAGTCAAAAAGAAAAGAAATGAAATACGTATTTTTTGATTTTGACGGAACTATAAGCAACACCTACGAAGGTTGCGCGCGTATACTTAAAAAGACCTTTGACAAATACGGAGTGGATATGGACGAGAGTAATTATTCCAAGTTCATAGGCCCGCCGTTGTCAGAGACTTTTATCAAGTATATCGGCAAGGATATTGCATACGAAGCCGTGCAGTATTTCCGCAAACTTTACGTGGGCGAAAAGGCCATATATATGAGCAAACTGTACGACGGCGTAGCCCAAATGCTGTCGCAGTGCCACGATATGAAAGGAGTCAAGACAGGAGTTGCGACGTGCAAAAAGCACGAAGAAGCTGTGCACTTGCTTGAATACTTTGGGGTAAAAGACGACATTGATTACGTGTCGGGACTTGTCTACAATCAAAGGGAGACAAAGGCGGAAGTCTTGCAGTACGCGCTGGACAATTTGGGTATTACCGCAAAGGACTGCGTCATGGTAGGAGACACCATTTACGACGTAGAGGGCGCGGAAGAGCTGGGTATGGATTGCATACTGTGTCTGTGGGGATTTGGCGATTACGACAATATCAACAACAAAAACGTTATTTACCGCGCAAAGACGCCTTACGACGTGATTGAATACGCGCGCTTGAATTTTGCCGACAAGGATGAGTTATGAGATATTCAAAAATGACATTGAGTTACGTTAAACACAACTTTTTGAAAAGTATGGGGCTTATGTTCATACCTACTGTTTTGTTGGGCGTTTTACTCAATCCGTTGAGTATAGCGGAGATTATAGTAAGCATAGGAAAAAAGGAAGAGACTTACCATTCTTTTATTGATATATTTAGGAAAATAAACGGTTATACCGGACCTTGGCGATTTTCCTTTATAGTTATATCAATAATTATTTCAATGATATTTCTATCTCTTTTGTCGGGATATATCCGTCAAAAAATGCGTTACGGTCTTGACAACAGAGGCAAGTGGAGTATGATAGGTTCGCACCTCAACGACAATTTCATACCGGTGCTTAAATATCTGCTCATGCTATTCGTGTCTTTGGAGATACTCGCAATTTTGCTCTCCACGTTTTTGTACACCACGATAAGGATATTCAAAAATGCGTTGCCGGTGTGCTTAATACTGTCATTCGTATTTTTATTGCTCGAGCTATTGTTTTTGTCAATGTCTTTGTTGACAGTGCCCAATATGACTATGAAAGGATTTGGACTCTTCAAGGCGTTCGGTCATTCAGTATACTCGCTCAGCGCAAAGGTATTCAAAGTATTCGGCAGCATTTTGTGGATAATGTTGATTATGAGCGTACCAATGATATTGTTGATTATATTCCCATTCAAGGGAGCAAATTATCTGCTTGCGCTGTTTTCGTTTTTGTTCTATTGGATGTTGGCTTCATATATAGGAGTATTGGTCTACGTCGTCTACTTTGACGTCGAGGAATTGGAAAGGGAGGACCTCAAACTATGATTATAAAGGATTCGTTCAGTATCACGATTTCCAAGTTTTCGTTGGTATATCAAGTAATACTCGTGCTTTTGATAGCAATTCTTATCTTTGGCATTATAGGCTACGCTATTTTAGCGCCTACGCTCAGCGGTTACGTCGGCGAATTGAAAGGTTTGGGGATAGGCAAAACGATAAAAGATTACGTCAAATCGGTTTTTGGTGGCGGCGGAATACAGAACGACGGCGGAAACGAATATTATCAAGCGCTAGTCGACACGGTTAAGAATATCGGCGTAGTTACCAAAAATCACGTAGGTTCAATATGGGGCGGTATTATCGCGATAATTGTTTTGGCAGTGCTATTCAGCATTTTCTATCACATGTGTCTTTACACCGTAACCGACACTTTGCACGCCTTTATGTCGTCCGATAGCGAATACGGATTTTTGTCAAATATGATTGCCAATCTATCCAAGTCGTTCAAGTTTTCTTTGGCTTACGTCGGCGTATCAATAGGCAGTATGATAATAGTCGTAGGCTTGAGTTTGGGCATAGGCTTCTTGCTTGGCGCGCTAAATAATTTTTTGGGAATAGTCGCGTCATACTTCACGGCGTTGTTGACGCTGTCAATTCAACGCGCGTTGTTCTCGGGTTGGATGCCTGCGTATATCGTGTCCGACTTGACGGTAAAAGAGAGCTTGGGAGCCAATTTCAAAATGGCAACCAAGAGATTTAGAGACCAATTGGGAGTATATTTCGTACTCTATCTTTCGACGTTGATTTTGGGAATAATCGTAGCGATTTGTACGTTTGGCTTTGGAATTATCATTGTATGGGGACTTTGCGCAGTGCTTACCCAAGCCCACGATATGGTAGATTATTATCACTACAAAGGCAAGAAATACTACAGAGACAGCCAGCACGTAGTTGACCCAACCAAGAAATACAAAGAGGCCGTTCTCGACGACCCTATTGAATAAGGTGTTGGATGAGTAGGGAGGTGTCGTAATTTTACACGGCAATAACGCTTCCTATACGTCTTCAAACTCACTTGTCGTACGGCAAGTACGACTGCATTCGTTTTCATCGTCTAGAAAACGTTTTTACTCGTGAAAATCTTACGCCACTCCCTTCTCATCCAACGGAGTGGTATTTTTATTCTAGTAATACCGCCAACTGAGCCTATATAATTTTATAATGTCATTTCGACCGCAACGAAGTGGAGTGGAGATATCTCATTCCTTATTACCAAATACCTCTTGTACCATAGCAAGACCAAAGGCAAAAGCCTCTCTGTATACGTCGTAAGCGTAGAGAACGGTTTCGTGTAAGTGCGCGTCTTGCAATTCGATAAACTCTTTCAAAAGTTTTGGATTGTCGGCAATTTGTTTTTGAAATTCTTCGATTTTATCGAACAAATCGTCAAAAGCTTTTTTGTATTCGTCGCTAGAATGAAATTCATCCAAGTTGCCCCTTTCTCCCATCATCATTTGCATAATAGCAGAATTATTTTGTTTCATACATAACCTCGAAAATTATTTGATAATATAATGATAGTACACCTCACAGATGTAAGTCAAGCATTTTACATCAAATAGATGTAAAATAAAATTGAGGTGGTATTATGATTATTTTAAGCGAAATACAAGATAAAATTTCTCAAGCAATAAAGCAGAGCGGAATGTCGCAGACGGAGATAGCAACAAAAGTTGGAGTGAGACAACAACAGATTTCTTGTTATCTAAATAAACAAAAAACTCCAAACTTGGACACATTTGCCAACTTATGCAATGTACTTGACCTTGACCCAGCAGAAATACTTTGCTTAAATAATTTGATCTAGCTCAAATTCATTTAACAAATTTTTTGATAGGTAAACTAAAAATATGATAAAAGGTAATTTTGCAGAGAATTTAAAGAGTTTAAGAATTTCGTCAGGTATGACACAAAAGCAACTTGCAGATTTATTGGAAGTTGACCAACGCACGATAAGCGCGTGGGAGAAAAAAGTCTGCGAGCCGAGTTTTGAATTATTGGCAAAGCTGTGTGAAATATTTGACGAGACTTTTGACGGTATCCTTTCATAGGGAAGTAACACTAAATTTATTCATCAACGTATATTGTATATATAAAGATTTTTAGGAATGCAATGGACGGCGCAATATCCAAATCTCCGCTTTTGACGCAAAGTCCGGCGAAGGTAATAATCAAATTTTCCATACCGCTTATCATAGGCGATTTTTGTCAACAACTCTACAACGTCGTTGACTCTATCGTTGCGGGCAGATTTATAGGCACGGGCGCTTTGGCAGAGTTAGGAGTGGCAAGTCCGGTCATGAACATAATAATATTTTTGCTCATTGGTTTTGCAATGGGCGGCAGCGTAATTATGTCCAGACACTTTGGCAACAAGGACTACGGCGCGCTCAAAAAGGTAATGGGCAACGCTCTCGTAATAGGCGTGATTTTTACGCTTATTTTAAGCGCGGCGAGTATAGGGCTGTCCCGACCGTTCTTGAAATTGCTCAATACCAAAGACACGCTTTTGCAAGGCGCTGACAATTATCTCAAGATAATATTTGCAGGCGCAATCTTTACTTACCTTTACAATTTCTATTGTTTTGCAGTACGTTCAATAGGCGACAGTTTTACGCCGCTGATTTTTTTATTTATCTCCGTAGCATTCAATGCAATACTTGACGTGCTTTTCGTCGTGGTATTCAAATGGGGCATCGAGGGCACTGCGATGGCAACCGTATTTGCGCAAATGCTGTCGGCAATGCTTTGCATAATTTACACGCACAAGAAATTTGAGTTGTTGCGTATTAAGAAAGACGACTTAAAAATATCAAAGGGCATAATCGTTGAGATTACGTCCTATTCTGTGTCAATGTCAATTCAGCAGGTATTCGTATACGTGGGCAGACTTGCCATACAGGGACTTGTCAATACCTATCCCGAGAATATAGTCGCAGGAATCAACTCAGGTACTCGTCTTGACGCGCTGTTGCAGACTCCTATGCGCGGATATACCAACGCGCTGACGACTTTCGTTGCGCAAAATTACGGAGCAAAGAAGTATAGGCGAGTCGCTCAAGGCTACAGGGCAAGTTGGGTAGCGGTGGCTTTCTTCGGAGTTTTTTCCACGCTTTTCACAGTGCTGTCGGCAAAGGGGCTAGTAGGGCTTTTTGACGACAATGCAGAAGTCATTGCGTCTGGTACGGGCTATCTCGCGTCGATAGGTTGGGGATATATGCTAATGTGCATAATCGTGCAGAGCCAAGCGGTATTCAAGGCAATAGGTATGCTCAAGACCTTCGTCTCGTCCACTATGCTTTCGATAATTTTCAGAATTTCGCTGTCGTATCTCTTTGAGCATATTTGGGGGCTTGAGGGAATGTATTGGGCGCCTACCGGCAGTTGGGTTGTCGGCGGAACGTTCTGCCTTGTCTGTATGCTGACCGCTTATAGAAGACGTCTTTTACCTCTTGCCAAAACAGACGTTTAAAACAATATTTCCACAACTTTTCGATAATACTTGCGAAGGCTTTTATTTTATAGTAATATATACTTAGTATACTTTATAATATAGAGGCAAATATGAAGAAATTGAGAGTAAATCTCGGCGAAAACAGTTACGACATTCTCATCGACAAAAATCACTTGTCGAAGATAGGCGATTACGTCAATAGCAGAGGCGGAAAGGTATTTATTTTGAGCGATACTAACGTTGCGCCCATATTTGCAAATGTTGTCATTGAAAGTCTTACCCAAAAGGGCTACGAGTGCAAACTTATGGTACTCGAAGCTGGCGAACCTACTAAGAATATCAAATCAATTTATCCCATATATTCCAGCATGATTGACTTCAAACTCACTCGCCGCGACCTTGTGATTACTCTCGGCGGCGGCGTAATAGGCGATCTTGGCGGTTTTGTTGCGTCGACGTATCTGCGCGGAGTAGACTTTGTTCAAGTTCCCACGTCTTTGCTTGCGCAAGTGGATAGCTCGGTGGGCGGAAAGGTTGCCGTAGATTTGCCGGAAGGTAAAAATCTCGTGGGAAGTTTCTATCAACCCAAGTTGGTATTCATCGACACCGACGTGCTTTACGACCTGCCCGACAAGTTTTATATCGACGGTATGGCGGAGATAATCAAATACGGCTGTATAAAAGACAAGTCGCTTTTTGCCACGCTTGAGGGCATAATATCGCGCGAGGAATTTATGGACAAAGTGGATGACATAGGCT
>CAMWQA010000085.1 GCA_947176265.1 uncultured Clostridia bacterium
TCTTTCTCTATTACCTTCTCAATAACTTGCGGAGCGCTGTCCTTCTCAAGCAACTTGGCAATGAGGGCTTCTTGCGTCTTCATCATCTGCGCAAAACGCTCGTCATTCTTATCAATCAACTTTTGAATAGTTTCTTCGTTGACGGTATTTGCCACAGCGACTTCTCTCTCAACGACTCTTTCGCTCTTCTCTTCTGCCATTTTATGCATCATGATTTCTTGATTTTCTACAAGACGTTGAATGACTTCTTCATTATATGAAGCCTGTTGCGGCAAAGCTTGTTGCACTCCGGGGAGCAATGCAGCCACCGTCTCGGAGATAAGACCTCTCATCTCCTCCGGTCCCATAGCATAGCCGCCCATGTATCCGCCTTGACCTGCGTTTCCACCGTTGCCGCCCATCATACCCATGAGCATCATGCGCATATTCTCATCGCGCTGTCTTGCCTCGTCTTCTCTCTTGCGCTCGTCAAAATCAGCTTTGTTGCGTTGATACTCTTCAAGACAGTCTTCGTAATTCTCTTCAGCTTTATTGCATCTGCTCTTGGCAATTATCATTATTACCAACGACGCTACCGCCAAGCCCATAAGCACGCACGCAATAATTGTCCAACTCGTCATTGCCAAACCAAACAAGCCTGTCGTAGCTACCGCATATACGTTGCTCGTCAACTTGTCTGCCTTCTTGTTGAACTTCTTGCGCTTGCCTTCATAACTTGCCGTCTTGGACAGGAATGCTATTATCAATACTATACTTATCGCGCTTGCGATTACCTGCCACCACTGCCTGAGAAGTTCTTCAACGTTGCCAATATTGATACTTCCGCCGCCCGTGCCGCTTCCAGAGCCGTTGCCGCCGATATTTCCGCTTGCGTCACCGCTTACGTTGCCGCTTGGATCTTCTCCGCTTGGGATATCTCCTGACGGCGGATCATCGGGATTTTCGGGGTCGATTGGCGGATTGTTGGGATCTTCGGGATCGGGTACTTCCGTCACGTCCGGCATCTCGGGATCGTCTTTTTCGTATATCGTGAGATAATAATCTCCATTCTTGATATCGTATATAGCGTTGGGTCTTGCAAAGGTTACGCTGACCTTGTAATTACCTACTTCGGTAGGCACGCTGTTGCCGCTCAACGCTTCCCATTCGCCGTCTGCGCCTTGCTTATAATAGGTAATCTTAAAGCTGGAAGCCGCAAGTCCCGACGCGACTGCCTTAAAGGTATATCCCTTATCCGACTCTTGCGCCGCAAACTCGTTGGTAGAATCTTCGACAAGACCTATCTTCTCGCCCGTTGCGCCTACTCTGATAGTCAACGGTTTTTTAGTTGAGCCTACGTTAAAGGACACAACTGCGCTTTCTGCCGGCGACAACTCATAGTTGTCTACCCAATCTTCGTGAATCGTAGCCTTGACGTAATAAGGAATAAGTTTTTTCAATTCGTACTGCACGATTATGTCTTCGACGTTGATTTCGTTAGTGCATTCCGCGTCGGTATAGTAATGAATATCAAGTATACCTTCATACTCGTCGTATACCTTTGGCAAATACGACTTAAATTGAGCTCCGTTCTTATCTGTAATTATATCCTCTTTCCAAGAAGACGATATAGAATTGTTTACGTTGATCTTTGCTTTGATGATTTTCCAATCGTATTCGGCGTATGCGTTGCCTGCGCTGTCCAACCAAACCACCGCTCCGTTGGCAAGATGATACTTGCCGTCGGCGCCTGCGTCCAGCGTACAATAATATTGCAAATTACCCGAATCGTCGCTGTATATTGCAAATCCTGCCGTATAGTCGCCTGCCCATATTGCGGTGTTGTCGTAAGAACCTGCTAGCGGTTCTGCCGATATCTGCGTATTGGTAATTCTCATTGTGTGCTCGGACATATCTAACGTGAAGTTGGGCGCGAAAGTCAAATCTTTGAGATCAAAGTTGACGGGCAAAACCTCCCAATCGATATAAAAACTCGTCTTGGACGAATCGGCTATAACATATCCATCAACGTCCGGTTTGAGTTGCAAAATAACCGTCGTGGTATACTTGCCTGCATTTTTTATTTCTCCGGCAACTGCCGTTAACGTATCTCTATTGATAGTCGTGAGAACAAAATCGATACCTGCAACGTTGGTTATTCTCTTGTCGTCTGCATCGTATATTTTTGCTACTGCAAACTCATAAGCGTATCTGTTATAATACAAGTCGGGAGCGTTGTCATCGACTGCTATTTCGTTGTACGCGCCGCTATTGATATTGGCATTCTTGTATTGCCATGCCAAACTCTGCACGTTTATCTCCGCCATCAATATCGTAAAGGAGAAGTTCAACTCTTCGACAGGCGTTATTACTCCGTCGTCTTCGGTAACAAGCGTATAGTTGTCGTTTGCGGTAATGTTTTCGCGCAATCTTACCTTAAAATTATACGTACCAATAGGCAACGTCAAAAGATCTATAGTGACTTTGACTTCGTCTCCGTCAATAGTCATTTCCGTATCTGCTATTATACCGCTTGCGCCGTTGCTGTTGGTATAAGTAACGTCGAGCGTAACTTTGCTTTGACTGCTACCCGAAAGATTGAGTATTTTTCCGGCAGACAGTATCAAGGCCCCATGTTCGCCCTTTTGGAAGGAGTTTGCCTCTACGAACGCTTTGTCGTCGTATGCGTAAGATACTTTCAAATACGCCTCGGTAATGACGAGCGTTATCGTTTGGTCGGCGGTATTATCCTTTTCTCCCGTTGCCCAACGGTTGTTTGCCGGGTCGGTAAGTCCGACTATAACCGTATATTCGCGCAAATTGGTTGCAGATACTGTAAACGTATCTTTCCACGTCATACCCGAGCTGACTTCTTTTACCTCAACGCCGCCTACCATCGAATACGTTCCGTCTTCGGCTCTGGTATTGACGATATCAAAAATCTGCTCCGCGCCCGTATACGGAACGACGGTCTTGTGCGTCGTACGGTCTACCGAAGCTCCGTCCAACCATAAGAACGGGATTGCAACGGTGTCTTTTAATCTCTCAAACAACGTGTAGCAACTACCCACGTTGGTTGTAGCGTTGATTTCGTAATTAATATCGTAATTGCAATTGTCGGGACTGAGTATGTAAGGTCTTACGTAATACTCGCCGGCATTCTTCGGAGCGCCGCTTCTAGACCACGTTCCGCCTGTCAATTCGTCTTTTTTGATATACTCAAGTCCGTATGCCCCGTTCATTGAAGAGACGTCCGTAGGAAGTATACCCGATTTAGCCGATATGGTTTCGCCGTCGCCAAGCTCGCCGTATTCGTCTACGTTGGGCTCGTTCATCAATATCTTTGCTTTCTCAATATTGAGATTAAATGTCTTTGTGCCGATTGCGTCCTCTGCGCCGTCTTCCCATACGTAGTTGCGAACGTCTTTTACTTTGAGCGAAACTTTATAGTATCCCGCTTGCTTCATTTTTTTGTCTGCCACTGCAGCGTAAGTTGCGCTTGCGCCAAAGTTCTTATACTCCACTCTTGTTATCTCGACAGTTGCGGAATCTTCATGGTCAGTAGTGCACCACTCGCCTTCGGCTTTTGTCAAATCCCACTCGCTTGCGTTGTAAGTAAAGGTCTCGTCCTGAGGTATCGCAAGCAGACCGCGCGTAACGGTAAACGGCACTTCGATAAACTCTTTCTTTTCCAAAGCGCTCGTCCACTCTGTCTCTGCCCAACCGACGAGTCCTGCCTCTACTTGGTCGGCATACTCGTCTTTAAACCAAAACTTAATCTTGTAATCTCCCGTATTGCGGAATTGCAAATAATCGCCGCTGAGTTTGACGGCGTCAGCGTCTGTAACGCCCGACGGTTTGCTAATGACTTGATAATTAAGATATTCAGAATCAAACAAAATACCGTCTTGATACTGTCTGTTGTATGCAACGGCTTTTTTGGTTACGTCAATAAATATGATACTCAAATCCATCTTCAACGTAAATACGGAATTGAGATACCCCGTCCCTGTATAGCGCAAGCCGAAAAATCCCGATTCATAATCAATAGCCGACGGCGAACAATAGGTGTAATTTGTTTTGCCGACTCCACCAGTACTTAAAGTGGTAGTCCTTGCCAACGCCGACATATCGTTTACAAGCGGAGTCGTCGCGTCGGGCGTGCCAAAGGGTAAGATATAAATTTTCTTTGCGGGATTGACAAGAGTAAGATAACTTTCATGCGCAAAAACAGCGTATTTATCTACTCCGCTACTAACTGCCGTCGTAACGGGCTTCCAAGTAGTCTCTCCCTCGTAGCGATACTTCCAAGTAATTTTATTGGCAGGTCGCGTGCCGCTGACAAACGTTCCTTCGTTGGTTGCGCCCAAATCAGATACTGTATCACTTGCAATATTAGAAGCAGAGTCATTGAAGAAGTATGCCGACGCGCTCACGTTGGGATTATTTGCGCCGTAACCCGTCGTAAATTGGCTTGCTCCCCAAGTAACGCCAATACGAGCCATACCGTTTTTACTTAAATCTCCCGTAATAGTCAGCCTAGTGCTGCCGGGAGTATAGTTTCGCTCTACTGTACCTGCTTGATTAGTATTTCCGTAAATTTGTATACCGCCGCCAAATTTTACAAGATTGTAAGCCGCGGAATGAGCGCCAAGAAAACTTGCTACTTTGTTTTTGGAAATTACGCCGCCGTTTAATTCCACTGACGCATTGGTATTACCCGTCGTAAATAAACCGGCATTTCCTACGTGATCGTGGATATATCCGCCATTCATTATAAACTTGCCGCCATACCAAGGACCTACCGCCATAGCGTAACTATCTTGACATACATTTGCGTATATCTCGCCGCCATTCATTACAAAGGTCGAGCAAGGAGCTCCGCCTGCGCCACCCGGACCGGAAACCTCAATGCCTCCGGCGTGATTGGCTGCTGAATTATCAAAAATTTTACCGCCGTTCATCTCAAAATAACCGCAACCCGAAGTAGAAGAAGATGAAGCAGCTGCAACGCCTACTCCGCCGCCGTCTGTCGTACCAACGGTAGTTGCGCAATCATGAATAGAGCCGCCGTTCATTATAAATCTACCGCGAACGTGTACTCCGCCGCCTGCGCCCGTCGTGTCTGCGTTCAATGCGCTGTAACAATTGTAAATATGACCGCCGTTCATAGTAAACGTACCGCCTATGGGGACGTATACGCCACCGCCGCCTGCTGTACCATTGGTGTAACCGCCGGTAATACCGCCACCTGAGACAGCTATACCCGAAGTAGACGCGTTGTTACTCGCAATGTCGACGGTTACGCCGTCCATTGTGAGATTGCCGTATACTACCATTACGTGTCCTGCGTTAACGCCACCGGACCTGCCACGATTGATTTTGTACGTCTGTAAGTCAAGATTTATATACTTGCCAGCCGGTACGTTGAGAGCGCCGCTGACAATTGCGTCACTAGCGCTGTTAATGCTATTATAGGAAAAGTCACCGCTTGCTGTGATATTTGCGCCGAGTTTGACGTACGTTGGGTCACTTTCTGAACTTTCGCGGTCAATTACCGTCTTCCAATCCGCGACTGTGGTCATTATATACGGATTGGCTTCCGTGCCGTCTCCGCCGCTCATTGCATACGCAACTTCTTGATTTGGGTTGCCATTAAATCCCAAAACCATACAGCACAAAATGACTGCGCATATTGTAAGTAAGGCGATACTAATTATCCCCAATTTCTTGCTTGTCGTCATAGATTTTTCGTTTCTCATAAGCGATTCTCCATAGCTACCTTTTGTTGGCAAATGCTTATATTCCATAATTCCAAAAAAGGTATACTTTTACTGACCAAAAAATATTGCAATTATTTTGCGTATGAATTATAATGTAATTGAGAAAATGTGCCTTTTCACAGGCAGTCAGTAAAAG
>CAMWQA010000086.1 GCA_947176265.1 uncultured Clostridia bacterium
CGGCATGACTGCCAACGATATGGAAGTCGCGGAGTTTTTGCGTATGAGCAACAAACCCGTAACCGTGGCAGTCAACAAACTTGACAACAACGAGCAAGACGCTATATACGATTTTTATTCTTTGGGAGTGGGCGACGTAGTGGGCGTGTCCGCAGAGCAATCCAAGGGTATCGGAGATCTATTGGACATAGTTACCGAGAGTTTGCCCAAGAGCGATCCATCTCAAGAAGAGGAGATTATCAACGTTGCCATAGTCGGCAAGCCTAACGCCGGCAAGAGCTCTATTACCAACAAACTTTTGGGGTATGAGAGAGTTATCGTCAGCGATATGGCAGGCACGACGAGAGACGCGATAGACACAGCTTTTGAGTGGAACGGCAAGAAATTCAATCTCATTGACACGGCGGGCATTCGCAAAAAGAGCGCGGTGGACGAGGGAATAGAGCAGTATTCCGTATTGCGTTCTTTGGCTGCGATAAGACGCGCGGACGTAGTTTTAATCGTCATAGACGCAGAGGCGGGAATGAGCGAGCAGGATATAAAGATATGCGGTTACGTTCACGAGCAAGGCAAACCGTCCGTCATCGTTATGAACAAATGGGACGCTGTAGAGAAGGATACTTTTACCATCAACACCTTCAACAAGAAGATGCAAGGCGATCTCAAATTTATGGACTATCTAGTACCCATCTACGTATCCGCATTGACGGGTCAGCGTGTGGATAAGGTGCTTGCTATTGCAAGCGAAGTATACGAGCAGTCAATCCGCAGAGTACCCACGGGCTTGCTCAACGACATTATTGCAGACGCGGTCGTCGCAGTAGAGCCTCCTTCTCACAACGGCAAGAGACTTAAGATATACTACGTCACGCAAGGAGGAATTCAACCGCCTACATTCGTATTTTTCGTCAACGACAGCAATTTGATGCACTTCAGCTACGAGAGATATTTGGAAAATACGCTTCGCAAGACATTTGAGTTTAAAGGCACGCCTATCAAGTTGATTTTCCGCAACCGTAAGGAAGACGGAGTCTCTTCATAAGTTCTCGCGGCAACTTTGTTATCGATTTACGCGCTAAGGTCGTCTATCCAACGCGAACGTAGCTCTGCTACGATCCTACTTATCGCAAAAATCGCTTGTACAAATTTGCTCGCGTCACTTATTCAGAGCCTTCCATATACCTGACGTCATTCTGAGCGGAGCGTAGCAGAGTCGAAGAATCTTTACCGCTTAAAATTGGAAAAAGGAAAATCCCCAAAAACCTTGCAAGTACGCAATCGATATGATAAAATAATAAAAAATATATAGACAAACAATGGAGAGTGTTTATGAACTACAGTCAGTTGTCACAAGAAGAACTTCAACAGATTTACGAATTGCAAAAGAACGAGTACGATAATCTCGTCTCACAAGGCTACAGCGTCGATATCGCTAGAGGCAAGCCCTGCAACGAACAGCTTGATATCGCTATGCCCATGCTTGATATGGCAGGCATAGAGAATATGCCCAAGAGCTACCGCAACTACGGTATGCTTGACGGTATACCGGAGTTGAAAAAGATTTTCGCTCAAATGCTTGGCGTAAATACCAATGAAGTTATTTTGGGCGGTAGCAGTTCGCTCAATCTCATGTACGACACGATACAAAGAGCTTTGCAGTTTGGCGTAATGGGCGGAGAGCCGTGGAATAAATCGGCAATTAAATTCCTTTGTCCTGTACCGGGATATGACCGCCATTTTGCAATTTGTCAGCACTTTGGAATTGAAATGATCAACGTACCTATGGACGAGCACGGACCTAATATGGATTTAGTAGAACAACTCGTTGCCAACGACGAAAGCATAAAGGGTATTTGGTGCGTGCCAAAGTATTCCAATCCGTCGGGCATAACATATTCTGACGAGGTAGTAAGCCGTCTTGCAAATATGAAGACGAAGGCAGACGATTTCAGAATTTTCTGGGACAACGCATACGTAGTACACGATTTGACGGATACTCCCGACGTCTTGGCAAATATAATGGAACTCAGCAAAGAAGCGGGTACGGAAGACAGAGTATATCAATTTGCATCCACGTCCAAAGTCACGATGGCAGGCGCAGGCGTAAGCTGTATTGCGACCAGCGTAAACAATGTGCGTGACATTCTTTCGCACATGACTATGCAGACGATAAGCTACAACAAAGTATGGCAGTATATCCATTATCTTTTCTTGAAAGATATGGACAACGTACGCGAGATAATGAAAAAGCAAAGAGAAATTATCAAACCAAAGTTTGACACGCTTTTGAAAGCTTTTGAAGACAGCTTCGGCGAGGATAGCGGTATCGCTACTTGGACCAACCCCAACGGCGGATACTTCATTACGCTTAACGTACTTGACGGTTGCGCAAAGAGGGTATGTATGCTTTGCAAAGACGCAGGCTTGACGTTGACTGCCGCAGGCGCGCCGTTCCCATACGGAAGAGACGTCAACGACAGAACTTTGAGAATTGCTCCGACATTTACGTCTGACAGCGACCTTATCGTAGCAACGCAGATTTTGACTTGCTGCGTTAAGTTGGCTTGCGTTGAGAAGTTATTACAGAAATAATACGAAGTAAGTAACCGACTGCGTATAGCGCAGCGCCTTCCGTCCTAAAGACTAGGTCGCCCTCGGGGTCACGTACATATAGTACGCTTACCGCTCAGACGTCCGTCTCACGGACAAAAATCACAGCGCTCTCCGCACTCGCGCAGAAGTTATGAGAGACAAGTGGAGAGGAGAAATCTCAATCCAATTATAGGAGCAAGAATGAAAATAGTCATCGCGTCAGATATTCACGGTTCGAGTTATTATGCTCAAAAGATAAAGGACGTCTTCCTCAAAGAGCAGGGCGATTTGCTTGCGCTTTTGGGAGATATCTACAATCCCGGGCCGCGTAATCCAATATCCAAAGACTACGGACCAATGAAGGTTGCCGAAGTGCTCAATTCTTTGAAAGACAGGCTTTTGGTAATCAAGGGCAATTGCGACAGCGAAGTCGACACGCTTATCAGCGAGTTTGATTTCAGCGAATTTTCGCAAATCTTTGTCGATGGACTTAAGATAACTTTGACGCACGGACACAAGTTCAACAGAGACAATATGCCCGCAAATGCAGGCGACGTAATGTGTTACGGACATATTCACACAGGCTTTATCGACAAGGTAGGCAATACTGTGGTAGCAAATGCTGGTTCGCTGTCTTTGCCAAAAGACGGTACTGCGCACAGCTATTTGACAATACAGGACAATATTATTACGCTTAAAGATATTGACGGTAATATTATCGATAGCAAAAAGATAAAATAGAAATATTAATATAATAAAGAAAAATAGTAGTTTGACGAAGTATTGGAAGCGTTGTTGCCGTGAAAAATTGCGACACCTTATTATGAGTCAAGCAAGGAGTAAATTATGAGTAAGAGTAAGTTTGACACGAGGGTACAGGTACTCAAATACGAGGTGCTAAAGCAATTGGTTGAGGCGTACGACAAGGGCGATATGTCTCAGATATATATTGATATTCCCAAGAGTATATCTCCCGGACCAAAGCCAAGTTTCAGATGCTGTATATACAAAGAGCGCGCAATCGTTCAAGAGAGAATCAAATTGGCGCTTGGCGGAGACAAGAGCAATCCCAATATTGTGGAAGTTATTGAGCCGGCTTGCGACTCATGTCCTATCAGCGGTATGTATATCACTCCCGCTTGCAGAGGTTGCATAGTCCACAAGTGTCAAGAAGCTTGTCCAAAGGACGCTATTACCATTGTCAACAACAAGCCTGTGATTGATATGGAAAAGTGTATCAAATGCGGTAGATGCGCCAAGGCTTGTCCTTACGACGCAATCATAGAGCAATCCCGTCCTTGTATCAAGAGCTGCAAGGTCAAGGCGCTTTCGATGGATGAATACGACAGAGCAAAGATTGACAACGATAAGTGCATTGCTTGCGGAGCTTGCGTATACAACTGCCCATTCGGTGCAATAGTAGACAAGTCGTTCTTGTTTGACACTTTGGATATGCTCAAAGAGGCAAAACAAAACGGCGGAAGAGTATTTGCAATCATAGCTCCCGCAATTGCTTCGCAGTTCAAGCCCGCCACTTTCGGTCAGCTTGTCACGGGTATCAAAGCTCTTGGATTTGACAGAGTATACGAGGCTGCTTTGGGCGCAGACATCACGTTGTACAAAGAGGCAAAAGAGTTTGAAGAAAAGAAGTTGATGACGACGTCTTGCTGTCCTTCTTTCGTAATGTTTATTGAGAAGAATTTCCCAGAACTCGTCAAATACATATCTTCGTCTCCGTCGCCTATGGTAGAGACGGCAATGCTTCTCAAGCGTAAATATCCCGATATCAAGACCGTATTCATAGGACCTTGCACAAGCAAAAAACTTGAATTCAGACTTGAGAAAACCCAAGGCGCAATAGACAGCGTGATTTCTTTTGAGGAGTTGCAAGCGCTACTCGACGCAAGAGGAGTAGACTTGCTCGTACAGGAAGAGATGAACATAGACGACGCTTCGGATATGGGCAGAGTATTTGCAAAGTGCGGAGGTATATCAGCCGACATAGTAAAACTTGCCGACGGAGTAGAGCCTGTGGCAATGAGCGGTATTGAAGAGTGCAGAGCCAATCTTCTCAAACTCAAATTCAATAAGACTACTGCCAACTTCTTCGAGGGTATGGCTTGCGACGGCGGTTGTCTCAACGGCGCGCTTTCGCTCCACCACGACGTCAAGAACGTGGCAGAGATAGACAAGTATTCCAACAGCGCAACTCACAAGGGTATCGACAGCGCAGTGGAAATGTACCACGACAGTTTGAAGAAGTAAAGATTATTTTAGATGCTACGCAGCAAAAAGCAGTAAATTACAGATTTACTGCTTTTTACCTTATAATATCTCTTTTCCTGCCTTTTAAATTATCACTAATACCGATATAAGTTAGATGTCATTTCGACCGCAGCGGAGAAATCTTAATCCGCTTGTTGTCATTCTGAGCGAAGTCGAAGAATCTAAATATTCTTTTTACGCTTACGCATACTATTCGTATGATTAAGATAAAGAAACTCAATCAACTTACTCAATTAGACAAAATTAAATTATTTACTGCTTTGGGCGTGATATTGACTGTAATTATCGGCACAATCAATCACTTTATATATGAATGGACGGGGAATAACACTTTGATAGGTATTTTTGCCGCAACTAATGAGAGTATATGGGAGCATGTCAAACTTGCGCTTTTCCCAATGCTTTTCATATTTCTTGTCGGCGGGTTTCTTTTTTCAAAAAAGGTCAACAACTATTATCTTGCAGTATATTGCGCCTTGACGGTAATGATACTATTTATAGTATCCACATTTTTAGGCTATACCGTCTTTACGCGCAAATCTATATTTCCGCTTGACTTTTCCATATTCATAATTGGAATTGTACTTGGCTATTTGACTGCCTATCGCATATTCTTTTTGCCAAAGCACAACGCGCTAAACTATTTCGCCGTAGTAGGCATACTCTTTATAGTTAGTTTATTTTTGACTTGTACCTATCACGTGCCCGACGTTTTTATCTTTAAAGAACTTTACGTAAATAAATAAAAGCGTCACGTATTGACGTCGTTTTAATCGAAGTCAAAGGATTTAAATCTAATGTCATTTCGACCGTAGCGGAGAAATCTCTACCTATTAAAAACAAAAATTAAAGCTATGCAAAATTATTTGCGTGACTTTTTTATTACATTTATATTCTATTTTTTAAAAATTTTTCACTTTTCCAAAAAAAGTATACTTTTACTGACTCAAATATATTGCAATTTTTTAGAGCATAAAGTATAATG
>CAMWQA010000087.1 GCA_947176265.1 uncultured Clostridia bacterium
TAATCAATGACACTTATCTTACCGCGATTAGTAACTGCGACTTGAATAGCTTTTCGTTCAAAGTTGATAGATACAATGTTGAAAGTGATAAAATCTTCACCATCATAGAACTCAAATTCATTGAGATAGTATTTACGAGTATCTTCATAACTGCTAACTACATTTTCCATTTTTTCATCTCCTTAATTTTATTGCCTTTCGGACAAGGGGGCATCGTAGCACAATTCGGGAAAGGATTATTAAATGTAAAAATCACGCACCATCTGTCAACCGACAATACAATAAATAGCAAGTCAGACAAAAAAATATTGCATAAAAATATGTAAGCCATATACTTATAATTAAGTAACAGTAATATAATTGACGGCTTAGGCGATATTTTTTTGCGGTTGACAGGTGGGAGAATTGTGCTACGATAGCCACCCCGAAAGGCAATAAAAGAAAGGATTATTATTACGCTATAATTAAATAAATTTATAGGATTAAATAAAAATAGGGGATTGAGTAAAAAAAATAGGCATACCGAATTTTCTCGATATGCCTATATGAATTAACTTGTAAAGTGTCCGTGCCAATCTCGGCTTTGAGTTTGCCAAAAGGTTGAAGCAGGCGGTCTTGTGATAGGAACGTAAGCACCAATGCTTTCATATAAAAGGAAAAGTACGAACTCCCTTTTACCGGTGTTCGTACAGTTCCCTTTTGGCGGAGAAAGAGGGATTTGAACCCTCGCTACGCTTTCACGTACTACTCCCTTAGCAGGGGAGCCCCTTCGGCCTCTTGGGTATTTCTCCAAAGTAGTTTATTGAGCAAGGCTCTATCCGGTTGTGGCAACGTAAACTCGTTGCATAATGTATAATATCATACTTTTTAAGTATTGTCAAAATATTTTATTTAATTTGTTGATTTTTTATCAACTTATTTTTTGACGAGTCAATATAAACAAAACGTAGCGCAAAGGCGCAAGTAAATATTGATATTAATATTATAATATGGTCGACTCAATATTTGTGACAAACATGACATAAATTTGCAAATAGATATTTGATATTTATGCATTAATTTTGCGTTGAAAACAAGGCGTATTTTTTTGCAAATCGATACGCGCATATTTGTAATTTCGATTTGTCAAACAGGCGTACATATTTGTCATACCTATTTGTGTCGATGGCATAAATATGGGGCTTTATACAAATAGGTGTGGGTATAATATTTGTGTCTAAAATCAGCGAAATATTGTCACAAAACGCAAAATTTACCAAAAATTTGTAATTTTTTTGGTAATATTCGTTGAAATTATAAAATATTTGTGTTAATATAGGGGTAGACAAGAAAACAAGGAGTATGTGTTTATGAGTAAGAAAGAAGAAAAAAAGGCTAAGAAATTAGCGGCAAAACAAGCTAAGATCGATGCAAAGCAGGCAAAAAAGCAAGCTAAGATCGATGCGAAGCAAGCAAAGAAACAAGCTAAGATCGATGCGAAGCAAGCAAAGAAACAAGCTAAGATTGATGCAAAGTTGGCAAAGAAGAATAAGGGTAAAAAACAACAACCTATTCCACAACAAGAAGTAGAGCAAAAAGAACAATTTGTTGCTCCGGTAGAAGAACAAGAAGTTGAACAACAATTCGTAGAAGAAGAGGAAGTTGAAGAAGAAGTAGTCTACGAAGAGGTCGAAGAGGAAGTCGAAGAAGACGAAGAAGTAGAGTACGTCGAGGTTGAAGAAGAAGTCGAGGAAGAAGCCGAAGAGACCGAAGAAGTAGTCTACGAAGAAGTCGAAGAAGAGGTTGAGGAAGAGGAAGAAGTAGTCTACGAGGAAGTTGAAGAAGAAGTCGAAGAGGAAGTAGAAGAAGTAGTAGAAGATGAAGCAGAACCGGAGGAAGAGCCGGAAGAAAATATCGCGGCAACGGCAGTAGTTGAGCCCGAGCCTGAGGTTAAGGATGAAAAACCAAAGATGGAGAAGAAAGCAAAGACAGCCAAAGCAGCTCCCGCAAAGGAGACCAAGCCTGCGGCTAAAACAACCAAGGCAGCTCCTGCGAAAGAGGCTAAGGCAGCTAAAGCGGCTCCTGCTAAGGAAACGAAGCCTGCCGCTAAGGCAACAAAGGCAGCTCCTGCAAAGGCAACAAAGGCAGCTCCTGCAAAGGCAACAAAGGCTGCTCCCGCAAAAGAAGCTAAGGCAGCTCCTGCAAAGGCAACAAAGGCTGCTCCTGCAAAAGAAGCTAAGCCTAAGACAACTGCTAAGGCAGCTCCCGCAGCCGAGAAGAAACCTGCTGCAAAGAAAAAGGATGCTCCTACGAAGTATATGGGTAGATTTGAATATAGAATTACCGACAAGGGTAATTACGTATACAAACTTTATTCCGCAAACCACAAGGTAATTGCTACCGCAGGCGCTCCGTATTCTTCGTTATCCGCTTTAAAGTCAGGTATTAAGAGCATTATCAACAACGCTGGCACTGCGCCTATCGAGGACCAAACGCTTCAAAACGTCGAAGAGCAAAAGTTCCCGAAGTGGATTATCTTTGAAGATGCAAGAGGCGAGTATAGATTCAGACTCCACGCATCCAACGGTCAATGCGTATGTACGCCAAACGACGGCTACAAGACCAAGGACGGTTGCAAAGTCGGTATGAGAGCTATCGCTACTATCGCAGCGCACGCAGAACTTGTTAAGGCAGAAGAGGACGAAGACTAATCGACAAATAAATAAAAACAAAAAAGGCGTATCACACGATACGCCTTTTTTATATAACAGTCGCAACGCGACGATCTATAATACGCCGATAAGAGGATAAACTACATTACTTGCAATACGAAAAATTTGAGATACAGACTTTCGTCTGTGGCAAGCATAGACGGATGGTCGCTTGATTGAGTGCGTATCTCCACTATGCGCACGCTTTTTCCGCTCTCGCGCGCCGCGTCGGTCAGCATATTTTGAAATAGCGGGAAAGTCATATAGTGCGAACAAGAAGATGATATGAGAAAGCCTCCGCTTCTGACGAGTTTCATTGCAAGTATATTTATATCCTTATATCCCTTATATGCGTTCTTGACTTCGCTTGCGCTCTTGCAAAAAGCCGGAGGGTCAAGCACTATCGTGTCAAAAGTTTTGCCTTCGCGCTTGAACTTGCGAAGCTCTTCAAATACGTCTCCTTGCAGGGTAATAATATTGTTTAAATCATTGAGTTTTGCATTGGTATTTACGTCGGACAGAGCTTGCGCCGATATGTCCAACGCGATGACCTCTTTTGCTCCTGCCGCAGCGGCGTTGAGAGAAAATCCGCCCGAGTTGCAAAAGCAGTCAAGCACTTGCTTGTCCTTGCAATATCTGCGCAAGGCAAATCTGTTTTCCTTTTGGTCGAGGAAGTATCCCGTCTTTTGTCCGTTTTGCAAATCGACTTGCATTTTCAGTCCGTTTTCCTCGACAATGACTTTAGTATCAAAATTGCCGTAGATAATACCTTTGCGTTCTTCAAGTCCTTCTTTGAGTCTTACTGCGATGTCGGAACGCTCGTATATACCTCTTGGATTAAATAGTTCCACAAGCGCTTGTATGATAATATCTTTGTTTTTCTCAATACCGAGAGAGAGTAGCTGAACGCAGAGTATATCCGCATATTTGTCGACGATAAGCGCAGGTAAGTTGTCGCTTTCGCCGAATACCATGCGGTAGCAGTCTTTCATTCCCAGCGAAAGTCTATAGTCGTTGGCTTTTTTGATAGCCGACTTATAATATTCAAGGTCGGGTACGCTGTCGTCGCGTATAAAAATACGCACGAGAATTTTTGACAGATGATTGATATATCCTTTGCCGATATACCTACCGTTGCAATCGTACACGGTTGCAAGCGAGCCGTTCTTGTCCTTGCCCTCGATACGCGCGACTTCGTTGGCGTACACCCACGGATGTCCTGCGACGATACGCTTTTCTTCATTCTTTTTCAAATATACATTGTACGGCATGAAAAACTCCTATTTAGATTCAATTTTATGTTATGTCATTTCGAGCGAAGTCGAGAAATCTCTATCCGCTTAAGCTTAAAAATATTATATCAGTATTTGCCCCTAAAAGCAATAAATTCTCGCAATGCGTCGCTTTGTATTGCAAACGGTAAAGATATGTATTATAATATTGATATATTTATAAATATAGGTAAGAGCCAATTGGTTTTGGAAAGGTGCGTTATGACGAATAAAAAAGCAGGGATATTATTGCCGATATTTTCATTGCCTAGCAAGTACGGCATAGGTTCGCTTGGCAAAAGCGCGTTTGCCTTCGTTGATTTTTTGAAAGAATGCAATCAACAGTATTGGCAGGTATTGCCTCTTAATCCCACGATTTTCGGAGATTCGCCCTATCAGTCGCCGTCGGCTTTTGCCGGTAACCATTACTTTATTGATATTGATACGCTTGTCGAAGACGGACTGCTTGACAAATCCTACGTCAAGGGCTATCAGCGCAAGTCGCCGAGGATAGATTACGGATATTTATTTGAGAGCAGATTGTTTTTGCTCAAAAAAGCGTTTGAACTTTTTGACATAAATCAAATCGACTATCTTGAGTTCAAGCAAGACAATGCCTTTTGGCTTGACGATTACGCGCTGTTTATGTCCATCAAAGAGTATCACAACAACTCTTCTTGGAGCAGTTGGGGCAAAGAAGAGAAGTATCGCATTAATATTAAGAAGTTGCAAAACAAGTATGCCGGTAGCATTGAATTTTGGAAGTTTGCGCAATACGAGTTTTACTCTCAATACGCAAAAGTCAAATCTTACGCCAACTTAAAAGGCATTGAGATTGTGGGAGATATGCCCATATACGTTGCGTACGACAGCGTAGACGTATGGTCAAAACCAAAGAATTATTTGCTTGATCAAGATCTTAATCCCACGGTAGTTGCAGGAGTTCCGCCCGACGCGTTTTCCGCAGACGGTCAGCTTTGGGGCAATCCTATTTACAATTGGCAAAAGATGAAAAGAGATAAATTTGCTTGGTGGATTGACAGACTTTCCATCGCTTATAAGCTTTACGACGTAATTCGTATAGACCACTTCCGTGGATTTGAGGCTTACTACGTCGTAGATAAGGACTGCGATACCGCTAAGATAGGCGAGTGGAGAAAGGGCGTGGGTATTTCTTTGTTCAAAGAACTTGACAGGCATATTCCGCACGCAAAAATCATTGCCGAGGATTTGGGAGTAATCACTCCGCCCGTGCGACAATTGCTCAAGAAGACAGGCTATCCGGGCATGAAAGTCTTGCAGTTTGCCTTTGGCGACGAAGACAGCGACTACCTGCCAAAGAATATCAAATCGTCTAACTGTGTGGTATACACGGGTACGCACGACAATATGACGACTCCGCAATGGTTTGGGGGATTAGATCAAAGAGAAAAGACTTTGTACAGAAAATCTTGTAAGCCCAAGAAGGGAGAAAACGACACTCATTGTCTGATACGCGCCGCAATGTCTACCAAAGCAGAGCGAGTAATTATCCCTATGGCAGATTATTTGGGTCTTAAAGCAGAGGGACGTATCAACGCGCCGTCTACCACAGGGGACAATTGGACTTGGAGACTCAAGGACAAATACGATACTCCCAAGTTGAGAGAAAAGATAAAAGAACTCACAGCGTACCGTACGTCATTCTGAGCGTAGCGGAGTCGAAGAATCTAATGTTATGTCATTTCGAGCATAGTCGAGAAATCTCAACCGTTTAAAAACAAAAAATCACAGCCACGCAATATTTTGCGTGGCTTTTTTATCGCATTAACCTTCTATTTTTTAAAGAATTTTCACTTTTCCAAAAAAAGTATACTTTTACTGACTG
>CAMWQA010000088.1 GCA_947176265.1 uncultured Clostridia bacterium
TCTTACGTCAAAGGGATATTCCAAAGAGAATATGCAAGAGGCGGGATTGGTAGACGCGACGCAAAGCGGAAGCGTAGTTGATACTATGGCAGGCAGACTTATCGTGCCGATAATCAACAATCTTAAGCAAGTCGTCGCATTTGGCGGCAGAGTGCTTGACGACAGTAAGCCAAAGTACAAAAACACTCGCGACACGTTGCTATTCAACAAGTCAAAAGAGATATTCGGACAGCATTCCATAAAGAGACTTAAGTTGGAGACTGCAGTCAAAGAACTCGTCGTAGTTGAAGGATATATGGACGTTATATCGCTCTTTCAAAGCGGAGTTAAGAACGCGGTCGCGTCAATGGGTACGTCGCTTACGCAAGATCAGGCAAAACTTATCAAGCGATATGTTGACAAAGTAATTATATGTTACGACGGAGATAGCGCGGGTCAAAACGCAACTATGAGAGGACTTGACATACTTTATAGTCACGGACTTGACGTGAGAGTAGTCAGTCTGCCAGACAATCTCGATCCCGACGAGTACGTCCGCAAGTACGGAAGAGACAGTTATCTCAAGATGCTTATCGAGGCGAAACCGCTTTTTGAGCACAAACTTTTCGCGCTTGCAAAGTCCTACGACTTGACGTCTCCGCAGGAGAAAGGCAAGTATGCGGTCGAGGCAATGAAGATAATCAAACCTTTGGGCGACCCCGCAATGATAGAAGCGTATATAGGTTACGTCGCAAAGCTTACCGGATTGCCAAGCGACACGTTGAGACGGCAGTTGGACGTAAGCGAAACCGAGACGGTAGTAGTCAAACGCGAGACTGCGAATATAAGTATGTCGGCGTTTGACAGAGCGGTAAGATACGTGCTGTACGGACTGTTCGGCGGAGTTGAAGACGCCAAGTGCGACAAGGATTTATCCCAATATCTCACGGATAAAAATCAAAAAGCGTTATACGATTTATACCGCTCTAAATGCGCAAAGCAGGAAAATACTTTAGAAGAATTGACGTCGCAGGACGAAGATAATCCCGAGGTCAAAGCAATACTCGACGAGGGTAGCAAGATAGGCGACGAAATGGCGCTGAAGTATTTTGATGATTGCGTGGCAAGAATAATAAAAGACGGCGAGAAAAAGAGAAAGAGAGAGCTTACAAAGGCTATCGACAGCGAGAAAGACGAAGAAGCTAAACTAATTATGATGAGCCAACTCGCCCAAAGTAACAACAAAAAATAGCAAAAGATACACGGAGGTGTGAACATGGAAGAAGAAAAGGTAACCGCAGAGCTTGACGAAAAGAAAATTCAAAGAGAAGAAAAAGTTAAGAGCGAAGCAAGAAAACTAGCCGCTGCTAATAAAGGCAAGACTATGAAGATGACGGAGTTTGAAAAGTTCTCCGACAAGCACGCTCTTCAACCCGACGAAACTTCTCTCGTATTTGAAATTCTCAAGCAAGAAGGCGTGGAAATTCAAGAGGACAACGAAGAAGTCGTCAAAGACATCGTATTTGACAATATCGAAGCCGCTACCGACGACTCCGTCAAAATGTATCTCAAAGATATAGGTCAAGTGCCGTTGCTCAAACCCGACGAAGAAATCGAACTTGCAAGACGTATGAGCGAGGGCGACGTCGCCGCTAAGAATAGATTGAGCGAAGCCAACTTGAGACTCGTCGTTTCCATCGCCAAAAGATACGTCGGCAGAGGTATGCAATTCCTTGACCTTATTCAAGAGGGCAACTTGGGTCTTATGAAAGCCGTAGAGAAGTTTGATTATACCAAGGGATTTAAGTTTTCCACTTACGCTACTTGGTGGATAAAGCAATCTATCACGAGAGCAATAGCCGATCAGGCAAGGACGATAAGAATACCAGTACACATGGTTGAGACTATCAACAAGACCGGTAGAGTAGCTCGTCAACTTTTGCAGACGTTGGGCAGAGAACCCACAACTGCGGAGATAGCCGAGAAAATGGGCTTGACGGAAGAAAAGGTAATTGAGATTCAAAAGATAGCTCAAGACCCTGTCTCCCTTGAAAAACCTATCGGCGAAGAAGAAGACAGTCATCTCGGGGATTTCATCGAGGACAATACGTCTGCGTCGCCTGCCGAGAAAGCGGAGACGAGAATGCTCAAAGAACATTTGCTTGAAGTATTGAGCACGCTTACCCCAAGAGAAAACGAAGTAATTCGCAAGAGATACGGACTTGACGATTCTCGCCCAAAGACGCTTGAAGAAGTGGGCAGAGAATTCAACGTAACAAGAGAGCGTATCCGTCAAATCGAAGCAAAGGCTTTGAGAAAGTTGCGTCATCCCAACCGCACCAAAAAGCTCAAAGACTATATCGGCAAAGTATAATGAATCTCAGACTTGGCAAGAGACTGACTGCAGTCGCAGACGAGGTGGATGGCAAGAGACTTGCAGACGTCGGTTGCGACCACGGCAAAGTATCCGTAGCTTGCCTTTTGGCAGGCAAAGTTGAGAGAGTAATTGCGTGCGACATATCTTCAAAATCTTTGCAAAAGGCGGTTGACTTGGCAAAAGAATACCAGGTCAAAGGCATAGAGTTTAGAGCGGGAGACGGCTTGCAGGTAATAAAGGACGGCGAGGTAGATTGCGTTGTCATTGCGGGCATGGGCGGCAATGAGATAATGAGTATCCTTTCGCATATACCGCAAGGCATAAAAAGGCTCGTGCTTTCTCCGCATAGGAACGCTATAGAATTAAGGGCGTTTTTGAGCGGCAAAGGCGTGTATATCGCCAAGGACTACGTAGTCAAAGACGGCGCTAAATTTTACGACGTGATAGTCGCAGAAGTCAATAGCGGCAAGGATTGCAATCTTGACAGACGGCAGTTGCTTTTGGGAAAGAATGCAAAGGGCGGAGACTTTGACGAATACATACAGCGCATAAAGCAAAAGTACGGTATGCTTGCGCAAAAGAACGTCGACAGCGAACAAGTAAAATTATATAGAGAAATGCTACGATTGGCAGAGCAAATTTAAAGAGGAATTATGCCCAAAGTCAAAGATATAATAGCCATAATAGAGAGCAAAGCTCCGCTTGAGTTAGCGTTGGATTTTGACAGCGCAGGTCTCAACGTCGGCGATATGCAAGACGAGGTCAAGGGTATTTCGCTTGCGCAAAACGTTACCTATTCCACGATAGAAGAGTGCGCGCAAGTTGGAGCAAATTTGCTTATTACGCATCATCCTTGCGTGTTCGGCGAAGAGCCCGACGGGTATATGCAAAGCCTAGTGACAAGGGCAAAAGAGCTCGGCTTGAATTTATATTCCTGTCACACCAATCTCGACTGTTGCGACGGCGGACTCAACGACTTCGTTGCGGACAAGCTGGGTATGCATGAAGTCAAAGTAATAGACGGTTGCGCAAGGCAGGGAAATATACCGCCGACCCGACTTGACGAACTTGCAAAACAAGTGAGCAAAATACTTGACGACGACTGCGTCAAATACGTGGGAGATGACGGCAGAATAATAAAAAAAGTTGCGCTATGCACGGGCGCAGGAGCAAGAGACGAAGAACTCGTCTTTTACGCCAAGGAAAACGCAATTGATTGCATTATCGGCGGAGAGAGTAAGTTGTCAATTGCGCTTATGGCAAAGGACTTGGGAGTCAGCTTAATAGACGTGGGACACTTCACGAGTGAAATTGCGTGCATACAGATTTTTAAGAATTGGCTTGCCGATTTTGAGTATTTGATTAAGGTCGGCAAGGCGGATACCAATCCGTATAAATCAATTAAATAAGAAGCCTATAATAGGCGGGAGGAGTAGAAAAATGAGTGTAGAGAAAATGTTGAAGTATCAAGAAGTAGATATGCGTTATATCAAGCTTGAGAATGAAGTAAAGAACAGCGAACCCGCAAAGAAAAAGAATATGTACAGAGCGGCTACGCAAAAGTCTTTTGATACGTTGACAAGTATGGACGACGCTACCAAAAATAATATGGATACGGTAGTAAAAAACAAATCCAAGCTTGAACAGTTGGACAAACAAATCGACGAAATCGCCACGGAGATAGCAGAGGAAAACGACGACAAACAACTGGAGTACTACTCAAAACAACTTGAAAAACTTTCTCAAAGTCTCGATGATATGGAAAAGGAAACTGCGAGAGGTAATAAGGATATGTCCGATGCCAAATTCAAATACGGCAAGGAGTGGGAACAGGCTAAAAAGTCCAACGCATACTATATTAAATACAACGAAGAATATAACAATTTTGTAAAGGATAGAGCCGGCGAGGCAAACGCTATAAGGAAGCAGCTCGTCGCTATGGAGGCTGAACTCGATAGAGAACTTTTGGATAGGTACAAAAAGATAAGGGCAAGCAAACGTCCTGTATTCGTGCCGTTCCACAAACCTAATATTTGCGGCGGTTGCGGTATGGAAGTGGCGCAAGACGTTATCAACAAACTCGGCGAGGGCAGGAAGATACAGGAATGCCCCAACTGCGGCAGAATAATCTACAACAAGGATTGATATGAAAAAGCTGAATGCCAAAGACAACGTAATCAAACCTGCAATTATTGGCGCTGTAGTAGTCATACTCGGCGTCGTATTGCTCGTATATTACAGATATTTCGCAAAGAGCGCAAGCGCGGCAAGCTACGTCGTTTCGGCTCTTGCGCTTTTGGCAGGCTTGGCAATTACGGTAACTTCAATCTTGACAATTTTCAAAATCAAAAGCGACCAAAAGATAATGGAATTGGGAGAGAAGACTATGGCGACTTTTCTCTCCTATAATTCCAATAAGACGGCAGGTAAGGTAGCAATTTATTACATAGAATATTCTTACGAGGCAGACGGCAAGAAGTACGTCTGCAAAAGTCCAAGTCAATTCAATTGGTATGAGGTATTGACGCTCAAAGTCGTAGGTCAATTCCCAATCAAGACGTATAAGGGCAAGAGTATGCTCGATTGCGATTTGATGCAAATGCACCTGGATAATCGCGAAGCGGTGGCGGAGCTTAACCGTAAATACGAACAAGCTCTTGAAGAGTTAGTAAAGAAATAAAAGCTGAGTGACCGAGTGCGTATAGCACAGTTCTTTTTGCCCTAACGTCGGGACTCAAGAAGTCGACGTGTACGGCAAGTACACTTGACGACTTCATTTCGCCCTAGCACGCACAAAAATAACAGCACTCTCCGCACTCGTCAACGACTTAGAGTGCAAAAAGTAATGCCTTGAATGAGTTGCCCTGAGCGTAGTCGAATGGGCTAGCCTAATGTCATTTCGAGCGTAGTCGCGAAATCTCATTCCGTATAATTACTGATATATTATAATAATATAAATATAAGCGCCATAACTTTGAATGTTAAAAATCTCTAATTTTTTAATAAATTCGGTTATAAAAATATTTATTAAATTAAGTTTTAATTTTTTTTGAAAAAATTGTTGACAAGCAAAAAGGTATGTGCTATTATAAGTAGGCTGTCACAGAAATGAGGCGGTAAAAGCACCTTAAAAACTAAACAGAGAGAAGGAATAGCGATAGTAGCTAATAA
>CAMWQA010000089.1 GCA_947176265.1 uncultured Clostridia bacterium
ATATATAACAATATAATATATAACAAAATCTATCGACTTTGATTAGGTAATCAAAAACAAAAACAGGAGAATCTATGATTAAAAACGATTATACTCGTGAGGAGTTGAAGGCAAAGAGCTACTTTGAATTGAGAGATATTGCCAAGAAAAAGAACATAGAAGACGTATCTTATATGTCGGAAGAAAATCTCATAGAGAGTATTTTACTTGCGGGCAAAAACCGTTCTCAAAACCAAAGCGCCGTTGAAGCAGACGTTCAAAAGCAATCTGCGCCTGCCGTGGGCGGATATACGCGCGAGGATTTTCAAAATATGACGATTCACGTCGTACGTACTATCGTGCGAGAGGCGGGAATTACGCCAAGCACGAAAAATAAAGATCAGTTAATTGACGCGTATCTTGAACTTATGCAAAAGGGCGGTATCGCCAACGGACAGCAAGCCAAGGCAAAGAGAGGAAGACCCGCAAAGTCGGAAGTTCCAACGCTTGTCAAAGATAACGCGACCTTGATACCGACGAGTATAAATTCAGAGGAAGAAATAAAGGAAAAAGAATTAGATAATTCTGCAGACGACTTTGGCAAGATTCAGCAAAACGGCGACGGCGCAGTCAAAGAGAGCATTGTCGAAAGCGAAGAGCGCAGCGGTATTTTGGAGATATTGGACGGCTACGGATTTTTGAGAGCAGAGAATTGCGAGTGCGGAGAAAAAGACGTATACGTATCGGGCAAGATAATCAAGGCTCTTGGATTGAGAGCAGGCGACTACGTCGTGGGCATAGCCAAAAGAAATGCAGAAAACAAACCTCCTGCATTGACGGTGGTACAGAGAGTAAATCCCGAAATACAGTATGATATAGTATATCAACAGGACGAAAAAGGCAGGGACATTCCGGGTACCGGAGAATATAAAGCCATTGGGTACGTTGCTGACAGCGGTACTAACTTGACGGGATTGAGACGTCGTCCGCATTTTGACACATTGACTCCAATATTCCCGCAAGAGAGATTGAGACTTGAGATAAATACCGCAGAGAAGAGCGTGACCAGAGGCGACTTTGCAATCCGCAGTCTTGATTTGATTGCTCCAATAGGTAAAGGACAGAGAGCAATGATCGTATCTCCTCCAAAAGCAGGTAAGACGACGCTTCTCAAGAAGATTGCCAATTCAATCACGACCAATCACAGCGAAGTTACGCTTTTCGTACTTCTTGTCGACGAGCGTCCCGAAGAAGTCACAGATATGAAGAGATCAATCAAAGGCGAGGTCATATATTCGACTTTTGACGAAATGCCGGAGCATCACTGCAAGGCGTCGGAGCTGCTTATCGAAAGAGCAAGAAGACTTGTCGAACTTGGCAAAGACGTCGTAATAATGATGGATTCGCTCACTCGTTTGGCACGAGCGTACAATTTGACGATTCCTCCTACAGGCAGAACGTTGTCAGGCGGTATCGACCCGGGCGCGTTGGCAAGCCCCAAGAAATTCTTTGGCGCGGCTAGAAATATCGAAAACGGCGGTTCGCTTACAATCATTGCGACTGCTCTCGTAGATACCGGCAGTAGAATGGACGACGTAATTTACGAAGAATTTAAAGGTACGGGCAATATGGAAATCACTTTGGACAGAAAGCTCAGCGAGAGAAGAATATTCCCGGCAATCGACCTCAACCGTTCTTCAACGAGAAGAGAAGACTTGTTGCTATCTCAAAAAGAACTCGAAGGCGTATGGGCTCTTCGCAAGATGCTGTCTACAGGAGATTTGCAAGACACGACCGACCAACTTCTCAATATGATGCAAAAGACCAAAAACAACGAAGAATTCGTTGAGTCCATTACAAATCAAGTCAAGGTATTGGAAAAGAACGGATATAGCATCAAAAACTTGTCAGCAAAGATTTAATTATCTTTCTACGTAAACCGCAAGGCTGTCTTAAATAAGCGAGGCAGCCTTTTTTACACACTTTTTCAAAAATATTTGTGATTTTTAATGTTAATTGATTTAAATTATATTATAATATATACAATATATTTAATGGCGGGAAGCCACAGGAGATCTAAATGAAATTAAAGAAAAGACAGTTGTTTGCCATATCCGCTATATTGGTTTTTGTACTTCTGTGCACATTCTTGGTTGCGTGCGACGCAAAGGACGGAACTGACGGCAAAGACGGAAAATCGGCTTATGAACTAGCTGTTGAGCAAGGATTTGAAGGTACTCTTGACGAGTGGCTTGCAAGTCTCAAAGGCTCGGCAGGTAGCGACGGCAAAGACGGAGTTGACGGGGCAAACGGTATTGACGGCGCTGTTGACGTCAATGAATTATTCAACAAAGCAAAGAAAGAAGGATTTCAAGGAGATTTTATTGAATTTCTCAACGCATATCTCACGTTGAACGCCGATTGCCAAGTTGCTTCCAATCTTGCGCTATTGTCGGCAGTCAAGGTATACGTATCTGATTATTATAACTATTGGGGGCAAAATAAAGAGATCTCGGCAATGGGTTCGGGAGTGATATACAAGCTCAACAAAGAGGCGGGTAGCGCGTATATTATTACCAACTATCACGTCGTATACAACGGCAATTTGACGAACGTAGGCGGTATATATAGCAATATCAAAGTTTATTTATACGGATATGAGAGCGAATCGCAAGCCATTACGGCGAAGTATATTGCCGGCGCATACGACTATGACATAGCTATTCTTAAAGTCGAAGACAGCGATATAATTAAGAACAGTTCTGCAAGAGCGGTCAACGTGGCAAGCAGTAAAGATATCGTAGCAGGTTCTACAGTGCTTGCCGTGGGCAATCCTGCGACTGGTACGGGTTTGGCAAATGATATCAAAATTTCCGTTACTCAAGGCGTAGTCAGCGTTGACAGCGAGAACGTATCCGTCGGCGACAGTCAGACGAAATATTCTGTGTCTACACGAGTCATGCGCGTTGACGCGGCAATCAATTCGGGCAACAGCGGCGGAGGACTTTACAACGCCAAAGGACAGCTTGTCGGCATAGTCAACGCAAAGGCTACTTCGTCGAGCATAGAGAATATGGGGTACGCGATACCCAGCGACGTGGTAGTTGGCATAGCTGATTATGCGATAGCGAATTGCGACGGCGAAGATAATAGATACGTCAAGAAGCTGTATCTTGGCATAGGCGGCTCTGTCAATTCGTCCAAGGCAGTCTACGACGCGTCTTCCAAGACTGTCAAATTGATTGAAGAGATATCGGTCGGCGAAGTGTCCGACGATTCGGTAGTTAGCGGACTTTTGCAAGAGGGAGATATTCTCAAGGCGGTGGAGTTTGACGGCATTAAATACGAGATTACACGCAGTTATTCGCTTCCCGATGCTTTATGGAATGCCAAAGCAGGCAAGACTAATTCGCTTAAATTCTATATCGTAAGAGACGGCGCGGATAAGACCGTGAACGTAGCCATTAGCGCAACCAACTTCAATTCGCTTAAATAAGTCTGACTCAAATTTTATATCCTTAACTAAAATAAGTGGACAATGGTCCACTTATTTTAATCTCACTCGCCGTAAGCGAATATAACTGCCGCGTAGCGGCAATATAACTTTGCCGATAGGCAAAATATAACTTGTCCGATTAGCGAACGACAATTTAAGTAATAAATTATATGCAGCTCTCATACAATTTCGTATGGGAGTTGTTTCATTATGAACTTGGTATTTACGGTAATGATATTGGCGTCGCTGATTATGTTGGTTGTAGTTGCGCCCGAAAGCGCATTTTCAATCATGATAGGCGGGGCTAACAACGCGCTTACTTTGGCATTCACGCTTATTGCGATTTATGCGATATGGCTTTCGATTCTTTCGCTTATGGACGGCATAGGTCTCAACAAGGCGCTCAACAAGTTATTTCGCCCTTTGACCAAGAGGCTGTTTAAGGGGGAAAGCGATATTGCATTGGAGTATATTACGCTCAACTTTTCCGCAAATCTTTTGGGAATGGGCGGAGCTGCGACACCGCTGGGTATCAAAGCGATGGAGTGTATGCAGGACGGCTCTAACAAAGCTACCGACAATATGATACTTTTTATGGTAATCAATTCTACGTCAATTCAGTTGATACCTGCGACAATAATAGGCTTGCGCGCGTCCGCGGGCAGTAACGCGCCGTCTGATATAATTTTGCCGTCGTTGCTTGCCACTTTGATTTCCACGGTCACAGGCGTGATACTTGCAAAACTATGCGCGTTGTTTACTCACAAAAAGGACAAAGCCGAGAGCGTTGAGCCGAGAAAACCGCTTTTTGCAGTCGTCAAAGCGAGGAAAAAGATATGAGCAAATACATACTTCCCGTATTTATACTTCTCGTAATAGTCGTAGCCTTTATCAAAAAAGTACCCATATACGACAACTTTGTCAAGGGTAGCAAAGAGAGCCTGTCAATTGTGCTGTCGATATTTCCGTATATCTGCGCGGTATTGATTGCCGTCGAACTTTTTTCACTCAGCGGACTCAACGCGTATTTTGCTAAGATTATGTCGCCTATTTTGACCTTTTTGGGTATTCCGGAAGAGCTTTGCGAACTTCTCATTATTCGTCCTTTATCGGGCAACGGATCGCTTGCAATACTTGAGGACATCTACAAGACGCACGGGGCAGACGCGTATATATCTCGTTGCGCGTCGGTAATAGTCGGCGCAAGCGAAACGGTATTTTACGTAGGTACGGTGTACTTTTCCACGACCAAAGTCAAGAAATTGCGATACGCTATTCCTATATCGTTGGTATCATGTTATATTGGCGCAATTATGGCTTGTGTTTTATGTAAGTTTATTTAGTGTAAAAGTATGGAATAGTAGAGGCTTTCAAGTGGTATTTGCATTAGTAACTGAGCTATTTTTTAGTGACACTATTCTATAAATCGAAAATAACTAAACCAAAAACTAGCGATGTGCTTAATGCATATGCCACTTTGCGCCTTACATAATACCGCCCAGACGAAAATGCTCGGCTATGCTCACATTTTGGCGGTACTTTCAAAGGATATTTATTATATATTTGTCAAATGTCATTTCGACCGCAACGAAGTATAGCGGAGAAATCTCTACATATTAATATATATCGCTTAAACCTAAAAGGTAGTCTGAACTAACATCAAAAAATTTAGCTAACGTAATTATTGTTAGGGCATTAGGAATGCGTTGACCGTTTTCCCAGTAGCTGATAGCAGTATCGCTTAAGTTTGTTGCTTTTGCTAGTTGGACTTGGGTAAGTCCTTTTTCTTTACGCAATTCTTTTAATCTTTTAATAAATTCTTCCATAACTATATTATTTCACAATTGTGAAATTTTTGCGAAAAATTTCCCAAATGGGGATTTTTTGCTTGACAATTTCCCAAATGGGGATTTATAATAATCAAAAAGGCATTAATAGGAGCAAACTATGAAAAATAATATTGAAGAAAGCAATCCAAATATTGTCACTGTAAAACAGGAAATCAATTGGCATATAGTAGCGTCGTATTTAGAGAATATAGAGAC
>CAMWQA010000090.1 GCA_947176265.1 uncultured Clostridia bacterium
GATAGTTTTTTCTTTTGTTTGCGCGCGGGGTGTTGCTTGTCGGGGTATGCCTTTTGCGGTTCGTACTCCAAGTTGAGATTGTCGGGTATGACGAGTTTTTCGTGACAGAGCGGACAAATCTTGCTTTCGCACGCAACGTCTATATTGCAATATTTACAACGCATTGTCCACCTCCCAAAAATTTGACGTAACTTGCAAATCTACGCCGTCTTCAGACAGTCGCTTTGCAAAGATTCTTTCTATATCCGTATCTGTAATTCGTCTCGTAAAAGTTATGCACGCTTTGTCCCCGCAAGATATGACGGACAGCGACAGAGGAGTGGTAGTGTTGGACGTAATGGCAAAACTTGCGCTGTCAATATGTTCTTTCATACTTTCGGGCAAGTCGAGTACGCCGAAGTTGGACAGCGTCGCAGTCTTTTTGGTTTTGCCCCAAAACATGTTGGAAATGTTGAAGAATATTCGCTTGAAAAACAAAGGAATAAAGCGTATCAAAAAGAATTTTTCCGCCCAAACCGTCGTGGAAATTTTGTCTTTGAGATTGTCTTTGTTCATATCTCTTTTGAGATTGGTATGCATTATTTCAATAAGTTTGTCGACGTCCATATCTTCGTAAGGATTTGCGCCTATTCGCGAAAATAGCGAGAAATTGCGGAGCGTCTTTGAAGGAATTAATTTACGCAGATTTATCGGTACGAAAAGCTGTATGTTATTGGCGTTTTGCACCTTGTCTTTTATTTGGCTATCGTAAATCGACATCATAAACAGCGCGCCCAGGTACTCCGTCATAGTACAGTTTTTTGCGTGGCATACGTCAAGTAATTGCTTGACGTCGCAATACATGTGGATAATTCCGTTGCCGGGATTGTCAAATAAAATTCCGTTGATATGGTACGCTTTTTTGCCTTGCAAGTCCTTGATTTTGAGTTTGGAAAGAGGTACGCGTTTGTAGTTTTTGAGAAAAGAATCCTCAAGTTCTTCGGGAGTGACGGGAGAGCCTACCGTGAGTATTTTTTGGTCGGAGAAGACTTCGTTACCCAAGAGATTGAGATATGTGTATACCAATGATTTGACAAACTCCGCCGCGCCCGTCGCATCGCATATTGCATGGAAAAAGTCGCATACTATTTGATTTTTGAAATAGCTTACTCTAAAACAATAACCGTTGCAGTTCTTGTCAGTGATTTTCTTAATTGAAATAGGGGACAGGGGATATACCGACAGTTTGGAATAGTTGCGGTCAAAGTAATACCAAAAGACTCCTTTCATAAGTCTGACCTGATACCCCGGAAAACGTCCTATCGTCAACGACAGCGCTTCTTGCAAAACCTCAGCGTCTACCTCTTTTTTGAGATTGACGCTCAAGCGGAAAATATTTTGACTTTTTTTGTTTACGAGCATTGGATATATCTTTGCCGAATTATCCAACTTGCTCCAAGTCTCGAGAGATTTTGCCACGCGCTTCCTTTTTTTGGGAGCCTCTTCTTAAGTTCTCATGGCAAACTTTTTTGCGCACGTCACTTAATTATCGTCTCCTGATTGTAATTATAGACAGTATATCATAGTATATTCGCCTTGGCAACCTCAAGTACCTATAGTATAAGATATTACATAAAATTTAGATTTTTTGTTCGACTCAAAGAGAGGCTAGGCAAATTTAAAATGCGTATAATATTTACATTTAGATTCTTCGACTGCGCTGCGCTACGCTCAGAATGACGTAAAAGGATAGAGATTTCTCCACTTCGCTAGCGCTACGGTCGAAAAAATAATATTATTGCGAAATCTTACCGTTTAGTCTTTTTGAATTTGCCTACTGGAAGTTTTTTTGCGAGTATTGCGTCGAGTTCTTCGCACGTGCCTTGCGTAATATGCGACTTGCAGATGACGTGGCATTGACGATTGGATATATACATAAAGTAATGAGTAGGAGTAGATATTACCTTATAGAAATACGTATAGTCGGCTTTGGTGTGAGATTGAAAACTTTCGTCCCTCTTTTGCAGATGTTCAAAACATTCTTCTGTAAATCTGTATATCTCTTTGGTCGGGTTTTGCAAAAAGGGACTTGTCTTTCTGATAGTCCTTTGACCGAACGCGTTGAAAAGTAACAAAATAGGGATTATTATTACGCCGACAATTATCAAATAAATACCGGTAGATTTGTCCGCATTGTCTTCTGCAAATACTATGCCAATTATTCCTATGCCTATCACAATCAAGGAAAAAACAAGAAATATTTTAATCAATTTTTTCATGCCGATTTTGTTGAGCTCTTTTTGCGAGTTTGCGTCTAACTGCGTCTTGAATTCTATCATAGTACACCTCTGTTGTTATTATATAAATTTGTATACTAAAAGTCAATAGCGTTCATATTTTTTATAAGAAAATTTCCGCATAATTGTAATATAAAATTTGTAGAATATACTATGCAAATTTATGAGTTGATTATTATATTTCTAGTCGGCGCGGGACTGGGCGTAATCGCAAGATATTTAATGGGCTATCGCAAAAAGTATGCGCCGTACGTTGCGCTCAATATTCTCTTGGGCGGAGTGGCTTGCGTATTCTGCCACTTGATGTGGGGCAGCGATACGTACGCCATATTTTTAAGCGGAGTTGGCGGAGTTGCTTTCAATTTTTTGTTTAGCGTATACAGATTGATTTTTTGAGAAATATGCTTGCGACTTCCATACGGCATATAATATAATATTTTTACAGTAGATTGATTTTGGGGCAAGAGTAGATGATTAAACATTCTAGCGGCAAAGGTGTAACGATAGAATTGCCAAAAGATATTTGGAAAATGGCGATTGTCATTGGTTATATCAATAAGAATAAATTAAATAATATTAGCATAGTCGATAGAGATAGCGAGACCTCGCCCGCACATAGTGATACAAACGTATATAATATCGACTTTTTAAACAAAATAAAATACCCCGAAAAAATAATTGAATTTGCCTTATATTGCAACTGCGAAGATTATTCGCCTATAAATAGATTTGTCAATTTGGAGCAATTAAACGTCTCTGTCAAAGACGATAAAGTAATAGATTTGGCTAAGTTTGGCAAATTGAAAAAACTTGGTGCACGTAAATTAGCGCCGCTTTACAATTTGGATAAGAGTCCACTCTTGTGGCTTAACTACGGTCACGGTGACAAAAAGATAAATTGCGAAACCGAACTTGTGCAACAGTTGAAGAATTTGGAAGATTTAAGATTTTTTACAGTAAAGAAATTTGATTTGCAACAGCTTGCAGGTATGCAAAAGTTGAAATCCTTAACATTTATGCAGTGTGACGTAGATACTCTTAGCAATATAGAGCAATTTTCATCGTTGGAAGCCGTCAGCATAAGCTATTGCTATAAGTTTGTGCAAGTTGACGGAGTGGAGCGGTTGCCAAAGCTTAGAGTGTTGGAGTTGGATACTTGCTCAAAGTTGAAATATGCGCCTGCTATCGGAAGCATTAAAAATCTCAAAATGTTGATTTTGGAAAACGTCAAATTGCAAGACTATTCGTTCTTGGAAGATATGGCTTGCAAAGATACTTTTGCTTGCTTGATGATGAAAAATTGCGGAAGTATACCGTCAATCAAATTCTTGGACAACTATCCCAATGTGCAAGCTTTTTGCGGTTGGGAAACGAATATTGTAGACGGAGATATTACGCCGTGTTTGAGATTGGAAAGCGCAAGTATAACAAATAAAAGACACTATAATGTGAAAGATAAACAGCTGCCCTTTGGAAGAGCGTTTTTCGAATGGTGGGATTAAGAAACGTTGCGTGGAAAGGACGAAATATTGTGGAAAGAAAATACATCGATATGATATTGAATTCTTATGAAGAAGATGGGATAAGCTATACCGAGTTCTATAAAAGATACGGTATTGACAAAGCCGGGCTTGTAGCTGGCAATCCCAAAGAGTTCGTCAATGCGTTCAATGGTAAATGTATATCGCAAATCATATTTGTAGACGCAGGTTTATCGAGTTTGAATGAGTTTAAATACGTAGAGAAACTCTGTATAGTTTATACACATAAACCTAAAAAAATCATAGATTTAAACGCGCTGTATGATATCAAGTTGGAGACATTACTGATATGCGGAAAAGATTCGTATTTTAAAGATAAATTGGCTATTAAAAGACTTGACGGTCTAAAACGTTTGAAGATAAGCATGGCGCAACTGTCATGCGATAAATCTGATTGTAAATTGACTTCTTTGGAAATTGACGATATAGGACGTGTTGACAACTTAAATTTTTTGACAAGTTTCCTCAATCTCGAATACTTGACGCTGTCGGGCGGGGTAATCAATAAATTAGAAGGAATACATAGACTTAAAAAGTTACGTTCTTTTACTTTCTCCGACGTTGAAATATTAGACGTAAAGGGATTGAGAGAATTAAGTGGATTGGTTAATCTGTCCGTTATGGGGAAGTTCGACGAAAATATTATTTGCGAATTACCGTATTTGAGAAATTTGGAGTATTTAAAATTGGACGCGCACATCAAAATAAACGACGTAAAATGGGTGGGGAAGTTAAATAATTTAAAGACGATAGTATTGGGATGTATAGTCAAAGACGGCAACTTGATTCCATTGCGCAAAATACCTTACGTATTGTTAAAGACGCAGCAGCAAAATTATAATTTGAAAGACAAAGATTTTTCCAAATGCGTCGAGACGGATAACGAATACGGCATACCCGTGTATAAAAAATTTTGAAAAATAAAATGGCGTATCTTTGCGATACGCCATTTTGTTTTTATCGGATATGGCAAAATAGTATTTGTTACATACTTGCTACTGCGCCTATCAAAGCTTTTACGGCTTCGCCGCTTGCGGTTGTGTCGCCGCTGGGTATCTCTCCGCCGTTGGAAGCGACTTCCTTAAAGCCGTTGATAAATTGCCAGATGATACCGCCTTCTTTTGCTACGACTTCCATAAACTTATTGAAGAGGTTGTTGGTAACGAGCCAATTTGCAAAGACGTCTTTTTGCGAATCTGCGATTACCGGTTGCATAAAGCTTGCGTCTCTGAAGATATTGATTACGTATCCCATCAAAATCAAGAATATGAAACCTACGAATGCGTAGAATAGACCGCCCAGCAATCTGTTGACTGCGCTCAAAGGGGAGTCGCCGATTCTCTTGTTGATTATGAAGGTCGCCAAAGAGAATATTGCAAAGGCTACTACGGCAATCATCAATGCGCTTATGCCCGACAGTACGCCGGGATGAACCTTTTGCAATATAGGAACGGTGGTAAGTCCTTTTGCAAGATAGGGCGTTACGAACAACGTGATTAGCGACGTGCCTATGATTGTCAAAAGTCTGAGCAGGGTCTTGACGATACCTCTCACGAGACCTACGACGAAGCATATCGCAAAAACTATTATTGATATGATAGATATAACTGACATATTTTTCTCCTTTTGAATTATATCCAAAATCCTTTCGTTTATTACACTAACATTATAATTC
>CAMWQA010000091.1 GCA_947176265.1 uncultured Clostridia bacterium
ATTTGTTTGGCAAAGCGATAGGTAAGGCGCAGTCCGTCAAATACGAAAAGTATGAGTACACGCAGGAGACCAAGACTTTTGGCAGTGTGATACCTATAAAAGCCGTGACGACTACGTATTACGAAACCAATATCGAGCAGGTAAAACTTGACGAACTCGCCATCGAAGAGCAGATATCTTTGGCTTACATTGAGCTGTGGCAACGTCTTCCGCAAGACGGAAAACTTTTAAAAAATTATATATACAAAAAAAAGGTAGACAATTTACATATAATAGATATATACTTAATTACAGAGGAAAATATAGGTGAAGGAAAATAATACCAAAAAGATTAGAATTGACGTGGACAACATGCAGGACGCAATTGCGCTCTTTGGCAACCGCGACGAAAACGTCAATTACCTGAGAAAGAAGCTGGGAGTCAATATCAATATGTTTGACAACGCCGTCAACGTCGAAGGGGAAGAATCACTCGTAGACAGAGCGGAGAAGCTTATTACTCTTTTGTTGGACAAGGCGGGAGCTAACGTCATTAACAAATCCTTTATTAGATTTTGCTCGGAGATAGTAGACAACGACGATTCTGACAGGTTTGACGAACTTGCCAAAGTCGTTGCCGTCACTGCAAGAGGTAAGCAGATCAAATGCAAGACTTACGGACAAGCCAAGTACGTTGACGCAATCAAGAACAACAGCGTGGTATTCGGTATAGGTCCTGCGGGTACGGGCAAGACTTATCTTGCCGTTGCGCTTGCCGTGCAAATGTATAAAAATAAGTTGGTGGAAAAGATCATACTCACGCGTCCTGCAGTAGAAGCGGGCGAAAAGTTGGGATTTTTGCCGGGAGATTTGGGCGCAAAAGTCGATCCGTATTTGAGACCGCTTTACGACGCATTGCAAGAGATGTTTGGACTTGAAGTATATGCGCGGCTTATAGAAAAAGGCGTAATAGAGATTGCTCCGCTTGCTTATATGAGAGGCAGAACGCTGTCCAACGCTTTCATTATCCTCGACGAAGCGCAAAATACGACGAGAGAGCAAATGAAAATGTTTTTGACGAGAATGGGCGAAGGGAGCAGAGTAGTCGTCACTGGCGACGCTACGCAAATTGATTTGCCTTCCGACAAATCGTCGGGACTGTTGCACGCGTCGGGTATACTTCAAGGCATTGATGGTATATCCGTAGTCAATCTCAAGAATAAAGATATCGTGCGCAACGACCTTGTGCAAGCCATAGTCAAGGCGTATGAGGAACACGGAACTAAAAAAGTCAATTCTGCGGCGTCTACAGCAAAAGACGTCGAGGACGTATAAATCATCAATATATCAAAACTAATAGGAAAAGGTAGTAAGATGAAAATTCAAAAGCAAAACAAAAATTTGGTTACCGCATCGTATCTTGGAGTGATTTTCGTATTGTCGTTTGTTATGACGGTACTATCCGTAGCGTGCATTGCAAAGGACTTTACGGTATTCTCCAACTACAACGTGTATTTGCCTTTGACGGTAATGGTATTTTGCATAATGGCGACTTTGTATTTTTATATTGACAAGTTGGACGTCGACACGTTGGAGTGTATATCAAAACTGAAAAAATGTCTTATATGTTATTCGACGATTTTTATTTCCGTCTTGATGTCGTGTATACTTTACAGTTACTTCACGCCGGGCGCAATAGTTACGTCTTTCGTCACGATGATGGTTACTGTGCTTACCAATAGAAAGCTGGGTATATTCTCGACGTTCGTTACGATAGGCGTAATGCTTGCAATAGTTATGTCGAGTACATACGTGCTCGATATCGAAAATTACAATCTCGATATGATTGGCGGTCTTCTCATTGCGTTGATAATGTGTTTGTTTATGACCTTCCTCGTGGGCAAAGAGTATTCCCGTCTGAGATTGACGTGGGGTACTATTTTGATTGCGCTTGCTACGACTCCGCTTTCGGGCGTTTATTCGTTGTTGGGACACGGCGCAAGCTTTGAGTCGATCGGCAATGCGGTTCTCGACAGACTTATAGGTAGTATGCTTGCAGTCGCAATCTTCATTATATTTCTTCCGTTGTACGAAAGTATCTTTGCCGTGTGGACAAACTTCAAACTTGCAGAAGTATGTTCGCCGTCGCAGCCGTTGCTCAAACAACTCAAGGAGAAAGCCCCCGGTACTTACAATCACTGCGTAAGCGTTGCCAACTTGGTTGAGAGTTGCGCTATAGCGATTGACCTCAACCCTTATATGGCAAGAGCTTGCGCTTATTTCCACGATGTGGGCAAGATAAACCATCCCGAGTATTTTACTGAAAATCAAAAGGACGGTCGCAATCCTCACGACGATTTGATACCCGAAGTCAGCGTAAACATGATTACCAGTCACGTCAAGGAAGGCGTTGAGATACTTAAAAAGCATCGCATGCCCGAGACCGTTATCCGCGCAGCATACGAGCACCACGGCGACGCTACGGTATCTTATTTCTATATCAAAGCGCAGAGTATCACCGAAGACCAACTCAGCAACTATACTTTTAGATACAACGCCAACAAGCCGTCCACCAAATATAGCGCGCTAGTTATGATATGCGATATGTGCGAAGCTATTATCAGAGCTAAACCGCCGACAGACGAAGACGGAATCAGGGCGGTAGTCGACAACGTAATCAATACCAAAATGAAAGAAGGACAGTTTGACGACTGCGAATTGACTGTAAGAGACTTTTCGATAATCAAAGATACGGTAAGCGAAGTCGCAATGGCTACAATGCACAAGAGAATTGATTACGCTAAGGCAAAGGAGCGCAGATAATGCTTGAGATATACGACGAAGTAGACAGTCGTCTTGATACTGCGCTCATTGAAAAGGTATTTGAAGAATACAAAAAGCGCTTTGATTTGCCGGGCAACGTGTCGGTAGAGTTGACTATAGTCGACGAAGATACTATAAGGCAAGTCAACGGACAGTTCAGAAACGTCGACAGCGTGACTGACGTGTTGAGTTTTCCGAGTTTGGAAGTGACTTTACCGTTCGTCGCAGATAATTATCCCAACGACGTCGATCCGCAAACGGGCGAAATAATGTTGGGTTCAATCATGCTTTGTTACAGCCGCGCCGTAGAGCAGAGCGTTGAATACGGACATTCAACCGAGAGGGAAAGTTGCTATCTAGTTTTGCACGGACTGTTGCACCTCTTGGGCTTTGACCACTTAGAGCAGGCTGACAAAGATAAAATGCGAGAGCAGGAAGAGGTAATACTCGGCAAGCTGGGTATAATCAGATAATAGGAAGAATAGATGAAATCGGGATTCGTATCACTTATAGGCAAGCCTAACGCAGGGAAATCTACTCTCACCAACACTATAGTCGGCGAGAAAGTATCTATCGTGTCTTGGAAACCTCAGACGACGCGCAATAAGATTTTAGGCATATTGAGCGGAGAAGACTATCAACTTATCATAGTGGATACTCCGGGTATGCACAAGGCAAAGAACGCTTTGTCGAAGTATATGATGAAGAGCGTAGAAGCGGGACAGGACGGAGTCGAAGTAATAGTCTACGTGATGGCTATGGACAAGCGCCTAGACGATCAGGACTTGCAAAATATCAACAAGTATGCGGGCAAAGCTACGCCGTTTATAGTTGCGCTTAACAAGTGCGACGAGGTAGAGCAAAGCGCAATTTTGGAGAGAATAACCGCGCTTAAAGATATTGAGGGAATCGACAGTATCATACCTATAAGCGCATTGACGGGCAAGAACGTAGATATGCTCAAGTCAAGGCTGTTGGAACTTTTGCCCGAGGGCGAAAGATTTTTTGACGAGGATATGTATACGGACAAGTCTATGCGTTTTATGGTAAGCGAAATTGTTCGTGAAAAGGCTCTCCGTAATCTTGACGAAGAGATACCTTACGGCATAGGAGTAGTCGTCAACAAATACGAGATGGGCAAAAACGGCGTTATAAACATTGACGCGGACATAGTATGCGAAAAGCAGTCGCACAAGGCTATGGTAATAGGCAAAAGCGGAGCAATGATAAAGAAGATTTCCACTCAGGCAAGACAGGATATTGAAAATATCGTCGACGGAAAAGTCTTTCTCACTCTCTACGTGAGAGTAAAAGAAGATTGGAGGGACAGCGACTTTTTGCTCAATCAATTGGGTTACAACTTAAAAGACCTTAATGATTAAATTAAATAAATTGATATAATATTTTGAATTCGTTGCTTAGATTTTTTGTAAATACGCACAATATATATAGATATATTGGGAGGGCGTAATATGAATTGCAAAGATACGTTGTGGCAACTTTTCAACAAAACGGGAAATATACAGTATTATCTCATGTGGAAGGCGATGGGCGAAGAGGACAAGCGCGACAAGAGATAGAGGAGAGATTTTGGAGCAACTAGAGTGCGAGGGAATATGTTTGAGGGCAGTGGATTTTGGCGAGAACGATAAGATTTTAACGCTGTATCTTGCTCAAAAGGGCAAAGTCGCCGTCAAAGCAAGAGGTTGCAAAAGTCAAAAATCCAAACTCAAGTATGCGGCGACCCCGCTGTGCTTTGGCAAGTACTACATAGCGGGCAGAGGACATTACACGCTTACAGGTTGCGACGCTATCGACAGTTTTTTTTCTGTCACTTTAGACCCCGTCAAATATTACTGCGCTTGCGTTATATTGGAAGTTGTAGACAAAATGTGTTTGGAAGAAGAGTATAATCACAAACTTTTTGTTGCGACGCTCAACGCGCTCAAAGACCTTTGCTATTCTGCACAATATCCCAAAGTAAGCCTTTTCAACTCCCTCAAAGAACTTACTTTAGCTTTAGGCTATGAGGTAAAAGCAATTACTTTAAAGGATTATTTAAATTATTTTTATCATACTCATTCCGTAAAAATCAACGCGTTGAAAGAACTCATAAAACTTGGAGAGTTTAACTCGTAATTGTAAGAAATAATTTTCTAAAATTTGGAAATTAATTTGCAAAACTTATGGATAATATGGGTATTTTTAGGAAATTTTACAAATTGCCTTTATATACTTGTATTTTATAATTATTTAATGTAGAATAAATTTAATAAGAATTAGTAAAATTTTCCAATGGAAGGAGGAACAATATGGCAAAATACGTATATCTTTTCAAAGAAGCCGACGGCGACAGAAAGGATTTGTTTGGCGGCAAGGGCGCCAATCTTGCAAAGATGACTTCTTGGGGTATGCCTGTACCGCAAGGTTTCACAATCACCACAGAGGCTTGTACCAAGTATTATGAGGACGGCGAGAAGATTGCCGACAGCATAGTCAAAGAGATTTTCGAGGCTTTGGAAAAGGTCGAAGAAGACGCTGGTAAAAAGTTCGGCGACGAAAAGAATCCGTTTTTGGTATCCGTTCGTTCGGGCGCAAGAGCGTCAATGCCGGGTATGATGGACACGATTCTCAACTTAGGACTTAATGACGTATCCGTAAAAGG
>CAMWQA010000092.1 GCA_947176265.1 uncultured Clostridia bacterium
GAAAATACGAAGACTGATACGAGCATTACCGTCAGAAAGATTAAAGCTATCTTTTTCTTCATAAATACCGCCTTTATTTATATAAATATAAAATAATATATCAAATTAAATAAATAATTTCAAGAAGGTTTTAAACTTTTGTAAACAATTTCATTAAAATTTTACATACAATACGTACACAATGACAAATATCTGTTCAATATATTTCAAAGAGTTGGTTAAAATAAATACAAATTAAAAAGGGCTTTCATAAGAAAGTCCTTTTATATTTTTAATTGTAAATATTACCGCATAAACTTAAGCCGAGACTCGACCTAATCCAAACGCTTGGTTGCCACGTCGTCTAGTACTTTCTCGGCAAACGCCATTAGGCTCATTTCTCCCATGACTACGCCGCCTCTGCGTCTTACGGCAACAACGTTGTTTTCCACTTCTTTATCGCCGATAATAAGCATATAAGGTACTTTTTCAAGCTGAGCGGATCTTATCTTATATCCCACGGTTTCGCTTCTTGAGTCGACTTCCGATCTGATGCCCATAGCTTTCAACTTCTCGCTTATTTTCTTACATTCCTCTACCGTTCTGTCCGTCAAAGAGATAACCTTGACCTGTACCGGACTTGCCCATACTGGGAAAGCGCCTGCAAACTTCTCTATCATAAGAGCCATAGTTCTCTCATAACAGCCTATTGACGAACGGTGGATAATATAAGGTCTCTTCTTCTCGCCGTTTTCGTCGACGTAAGACATATCGAAATTCTCCGCCAAGAACATATCAACTTGGATCGTGATAATAGTATCTTCCTTGCCGTATACGTTTTTGAGCTGAATATCGAGTTTCGGTCCATAGAATGCGGCTTCACCCTTTGCCTCGACGTAATTTATACCCAAGTGGTCAAGTATTTTTCGCATAGTATCTTCAGCCTTTGCCCATACTTCCGGCTCGTTGATATACTTTTCGGTATTTTCGGGATCCCACTTACTGAATCTGTAGGTCACGTCGTTCTCCAGTCCCATACATCTCATCATATACTTGACAAGGTCTACTACGCCGCTAAACTCGCTCTCAAGTTGCTGTGGCGTACAAACGATATGTCCTTCGGACAAAGTAAACTGTCTCACTCTTATAAGTCCGTGCATTTCGCCCGACGCTTCGTTGCGGAAAAGCGTGGAAGTCTCGCCGTATCTTATCGGCAAATCTCTATATGACTTCAACCCGTTGTTGTAAATCGTGTATTGGAAAGGACACGTCATTGGACGGAGAGCAAATACCTCGTCGTCCTTTTCTTCGTCGCCCATGACGAACATTCCGTCTTTATAGTGATCCCAGTGACCGGATATCTTGTATAGGTTTGACTTTGCCATATACGGAGTCTTTGTCAAAACGTAACCTCTACGCTCTTCTTCATCCTCTACGAATCTATTGAGAATTTGGAATAGTTTAGCGCCTTTTGGCATAAGCAGCGGCAAACCTTGACCGATATTTTCATCCGTCATAAAGATTCCCATCTCTCTGCCGAGCTTGTTGTGGTCTCTCTTCTTTGCCTCTTCCACTGCGTCGAGATACTCTTGCAAATCTGCTTTCTTGTCAAACGCCGTGCCGTATATTCTCGATAGCATCTTATTCTTTTCGTTGCCTCTCCAATACGCGCCCGTAAGGCTGGTCAACTTAAACGCCTTTACCATGCCCGTAAACGGCAAGTGCGGACCTGCGCACAAGTCAACGAAATCGCCTTGCTTATAGAAAGATATTTCCGCGCCCTTCGGTAAGTCGTTGATAAGTTCTACCTTATAATCTTCGCCGTAGCTTGCCATAAGCTTGACGGCTTCGTCCTTTGGCAAAGTAAATCTCGTGATTGGATAGTTGGCTTTGATTATGCTCTTCATCTCCTGCTCTATCTTGGCAAATTCTTCAGTCGAAATCGGAGTCTTGAAATCAAAATCATAATAAAAACCCGTTGCAATAGCCGGACCGATTGCAAGCTTGACCGTCGGAAAAACGTTTTTAATTGCTTGCGCAAGAATATGCGCCGTCGTGTGTCTGTAAATGAGCTTTCCCTCGTCGTCTGCAAAGGTAAGAATCTCAAGATTGCAATCTTCGTTGACGATGCTTCTCATCTCAACTACCTTGCCGTTGATTTTTCCGCCTACGGCAACTCTTGCAAGCCCTTCTGAAATCTGCTTTGCAATCTCGTATACGCTCAAACCGTTCTCAAACTCTTTGACGCTACCGTCTTTTAAAGTAATATTCATATCACACCTCTATCTTATATATTGTTGTTTAACTTTATTTATAATTCTATTATCTTATAAGCCATATTAATTAAGGCATTGCATAAATAAAAAACGTCCCAAAGTCTTTTTGACTTAAGGACGATTACTCGCGGTTCCACCTTAATTACGGCATTAGCCGTCGCTTTATTTTGCCAATTCGTATGGCTGACGTGTTTTTCCTCAAGCGGTATAATTTATATCCTCGTACGTCTCTCTCAGCATCGGACGCTCTCTGTGACGATTTCCTATAAATCACGTGTCTTTAGGTACGCAAAATATTGCGTTACAATAAATTTGTAAATACATTATAATATCGTATTTTTTCGTTGTCAACTGGATTTTGAGATAAATTTTGCGCGGTAAAAACTGTAAAATTACCTAATTCCACTACATATTGTGTGTTTTTGAATTATTTGCCAACCGCTTATACAATAAATTGTTTATAAAATTTTTACGTCGACCAAGTTCCTCAAAGCGTTTAGCAATTCTTTGTCGGCATTTCCGCGTTCGATGACTACTTCGCTTGCGCCGTATTTGACTATCGCGTTGATGATATTGTGCGACTTATCGGGATAAATCTCTGGTACGTTGACAAGTCCGCCTTGCGATACGTTGGTAATAAGAATTTCTTTGCTGTCCGCAATAAACAAACTCGTCTTCTTTCTATCGCCCAACATATAGAGCGCAAGCGAATAAATTTCCTTTTCGCCATACCCTTTGGCAAGCGTAGACGACAGAATATTGCCTAATTCTTGCCACTCCTCAACTATTTGGCGCAAACGGAAATTGACTATACCGTCAATACAATAATTCTTAAGATTGGATATTTGTTTAAGCACGTACTCATGCTCTTTTTCGTCGTCGTAATACAGCATTGACGATATAAGAGCGCAAAGCGAGGCGTCTATCTTTCTTCTGCCTATAGACGACAAAATATACTTTAATTTGATATTATTGAGAATAACGTCGCATATAACTTCCCTAACAGCATTCTCGCACACGGCTTTGTCATAATCTTTTGACGCAACGTCAAAACTTATCCATTCTTCATCTCCGCCCTCGGCAAAATACAATCCCTCTATACGTTCCAAACCCTTTTTTAATGCGTTGTCTTTATTAAAATCATTACTTATTAAAATATTACTCTGCCACATATTTTCCTCATTAGGTATTGTATTCAACATTTGCGGATTTATGCTCTCGTATTTTTCCAAAATCAGTATTTTGAGGAGATATTATCTTGATATTTGACTACAATCGCATTTAAGGATATAATTATTTATATAAAAGGAAAATATATAATGTGTTGGGAGAAAGTATATGAAAACAAAGGTGTTGAAAGAATATGCAAAACTCATAGCGCAAAAAGGCGTGAATATCCAAAAAGGTCAGGAAGTATGGATTACGGCAAGTCTAGACCAACCCAAATTCGTTGAAATGCTTGTCAAAGAGTGCTACGCTTTGGGCGCAAAAAAAGTCGTCGTAGATTGGGTCTACGACAAGTTGACCGTGCTTGACTCCAAATATATGACGCAAGAAGCTATGAACGACATGCCTACCTGGCAAATAGAAAAAATGAAATACCAAGCCGAGGTCTTACCCGCAAGAATATATCTTGATTCCGACGACCCTGACGGCATGAAATACGCGCGCCAAGACAAGTTGGCAAACGAACGCATTGCGAAATACGCAATACGCAAACCCTATATAGACGCAATGGAAAACAAATATCAATGGTGTATATGCGCCGTAGCGGGCAGAGACTGGGCAAAGAAGGTCTTCCCCGACGACAGTCCGTCTAAGGCAGTAGAAAAGCTATGGGATGCGATTTTATACACATCAAGAGCGCAAAGCAATCCAATTGAGAATTGGAATAAGCACAACAAAGATTTGCACTGCAAATGCGATTACCTCAATTCTTTGGGGCTCAAATATCTGCAATACTCATCTTCCAACGGAACGAATTTAAGAGTTGAATTGCTTGAGAACGCCGACTTCCTCGCTGGTAGCGAAAAAAGCTTACTGGGCATTGAATTCAATCCTAATATTCCAAGCGAAGAGGTATTCACAACTCCAAAAGCAGGTTCGTGCGAAGGTATTGTCTACTCCACGAAACCGCTGTCATATCAAGGCGCTTTGATTGAGGATTTTTATATTAAATTCAAAGACGGCAAGGTAAGCGAAGTGCATGCGGGAAAAAACGAAGAATTGCTTCGTCAAATGGTATCAATGGACGACGGCGCAAAGATGCTGGGAGAATGCGCCCTTGTGCCTTACGACTCGCCTATCAACAACAGAGGAATACTCTTTTACAATACTCTCTTTGACGAGAATGCAAGTTGCCATCTTGCCCTAGGCAGAGGTTTTAGCAACTGCATAAAGAACTATGATAAATATACCCAAGAAGATTTTGACAAAATGGGCGTCAATACAAGTATGATACACGTCGACTTTATGATAGGCAGCGAAACTCTCGATATAGTCGGCGAAACAAAAGACGGCAAGAAAATTCAAATCTTTAAAAACGGGAATTGGGCATTCTAACATGTAAAGGAAAATTTTTCAACTTTCTGCAAAAATGACAAAAGAGCAATAGTTCATACTACTGCTCTTTTAATTTGATCAGCTTGAATAAAGTATCTTTCGAGTGCGATACCCTACTATTTCTTATTTCTCAAAGAACGCTGCTCTTTCAAAAGATCTTGATACCTCGCTATTTGATCTTCTCTAAGATCAATCATATTCTTTGCTACCTTGCAAGCTTGAGCGTCTGCTATGGCTACTTCAGTCTCCTTGACTTTGACCTTAGTACCGTCGTTTGAAGCGTCTCTCTTGATGTCCTTAAGATACTCGTCTTCCATCTTAAAGAGCGCTACCGTCATATCTTTCTTGACAGTCAACTTCAAAAGCGGATTGATCGTAGACTGTCCAATCGTTATCGCGTAGGTCGACTTTTTCTCCTTAGCGTTTGGCTTTGAAAGCGCATACTCTCTCAATCCGTCGAAATACTTTTTCTGTTGCTTGGAAAGCAA
>CAMWQA010000093.1 GCA_947176265.1 uncultured Clostridia bacterium
GTCAGTAAAAGTATACCTTTTTTGGAATAAAAATTTTGTGGCATTTTGCTTGAAAATTTTAGATGGTATGCTTTTGCAAAAGAGGATAAATTATGGATAAAAGAAGAGTAAATAACAGATTTAAACAAGCGCAACTGACAATAGCGGTGCTTTTGTGCATGGTTTTGGCGTTGACGTTATTAAATTGCGTTTCCTTTACGGATAAAAACTCGGCTGAGGCCTATGCAACCGATGCAACTCCCGCGTCTTTGGGTTCTTTGACTTTTTCGAATTACGATACGAGAAGCGGGAAACCCTTTGACGGAACAATATTGGATAAATTATACGGCGCAATTTACAGCGGACAAGGCGGCGTATCTACGACGACGGCAACCTATGACCAAGCTTATGCCAAAGTCAAAGGTAGTTCAAGCACAGTTACCGGAAGTTTGGATGCCGGATACGATGCAAATTGGATTCAACCCAACAGTATGGATTTCAGAACGCTTAGCGGAGGAGCGGGAGCTTTGACGCAAGGAGGCGGAACTGCGCCAAATCCTATTACCGTGGAATTTGGAGGATTTAAGTGGAACGTTGTGTATGCGACTACCAATACAACAGATTCCGGCGGTAGCGGAGATTTGATAGCAACACTTTGGATGAGCGAGGCGTCGGCAAATACATATGCATGGAGTTATTTTTCAAGTACTGACATGACAGGAACATACACGTCAGCGGAGTATTCAACCAGCAGAGTCAGAGTAGAAACGCTCAATGCGGGCGGAGCTACCGATATAAAATATGCGACGACCATAAGTAAGAGAGAGGGAGTAGTCCAAAATGGCGGCAAGCAAGGAAATCGTGAGAATAATCAATTCGCGCAATTTACTTTGCCAAGCACTTATGTCAAAGCGGATAGTACTGCGTTTGGTCAAAAAAGCTTGACGCAATATTTAGAGCCTGTTAGTAATTTGGAGTATCAAAGGGCTGAAAACTATATATGGGCATATAATAGCGGAAGCGTATATTTAAATCCTAATGAGGCATGGGGGACTCCCGATTTGACAGTAAAGAATGGTGGAAAATCCGGGTATGATTCAAACACTAAACCTACGACTGAAAAAAACGATTATTCTGAATGGATTAACGATTTGTTGTGGCTACCATCAACGACAGAAATAGGATTTTCCCACAATTCATATAAATGCGTCAGTTTATGGGGTATTCCAAACTTGCATGATATTGTAAAAAGCAGTGACACCATTTTGAGTAGAACAGAGGATTTTCCGACGACGAATCAGCTTTTGGGAATACAGAGTTCAGGTATTTTGTCGATTCATTCCGCAACTACAACTGCTGCTATACGTCCGGCATTGCATTTGAATTTGACCAAAGCCGAGCAAAATTGCGCGCGCTCTTTGGCAGTGCCTCAAACTGTAACGACGCCGTATAATATGGGCAGACAAGATATGGATAATATCACTACTCCGTCTTGGTACAAGCCTAATAAAATGACTATCACGTATACCAATACCAATATGATAAATGCCGACTCATATAAAGCGACCGCAGTTTTGACTACCACGGATCCTACGGAATGTTGGTCTGACGGAACGAGCGATCCCAAAGAATTTAATTTTGTAATTACCAAAAAAGATATTGAGGTTGAATTCAAAGGTCCGGAAGGAAGTGTTCCTACCGTTGATTTCAAAGCGGGAAGTATTATACGAGGAGATACTGCGCCTACAATAACTTTGCAATTCAAGAAGAAGGGGACGATAGCGCTATTACCAAGGCCGTCGTCACCGGGAACGTATGTCGCAATTGCGTCCATACCCGATGATTGCAATTACAATTTGACCGGCGATACTGAGTATGAGTTCAGACTTGAACTACACAAAGTAAAAATACCGCAACTGTCTGCGCTTACGGCAAACTTCACAGGTACGCCGCACGACTTCCTATTGACAGATTTTGAAGGCGATTACGTAGATATCGAATCGTCAATGAGCGGAGTTACGGTTGACAAAGCCAATAGCAAATTGACGATTACCGACGCAGGCACTTATGAAATCACGGCAAAACTAATAGACGAATTATCCAACAATTGGGATAGTGGCGTCGATGATGAATATTTGCCGAGGGTAATAGGTACTATCATCATATCGCCGGCTGTCGCCAACGTGAGCATTGCAGACGAAAACGGCGATACCCAGTTGCAATACGAAATCACCGACAGTCCTACCATGGAAATCATTGTAAATACGCTTGGCAGTGAGAAAGTTAAAGTAAATATTTACGCCAAGCCTGTAAGCGGTAGCGGAAAGTTCCTTGTTGCGTCCAATGTAGTCGTTGACGGACCGAGCGCATTTAATTTGAACTTGACAGGATTGTCCGTGGGAAGCAAGTATAATTTAACCGCTGAACTTACGAATGAAAACGATGAGAAAAACCGAAATTATACTTTGGTAGCTACCAGCAACCCCGAGATAGAAGTTTTGGCAAATTCAAAGCCGGCGCAAATACTGTGGCGTTTGACGCACGGCAAAAAGAAGATATCTTTTAACGCAGGCGAGAATGCAAGCGCAACCTATACCGATACGTTGACTTATGACGAGCAGGAATTCTCATGGACAGTAGATGCCAACAGACTTGCTCTTAATAGTTATGCGGTAGACACAACTTACGGCACGGGCGGATATATCAATTCGGCAAAGACCGATGCGGGAACTTATACCACGAGCGTAAGAATTAAATCTACGGTTGTCGGCGGAACCGACCCCGGAATATTCGAGATCACTTGGACTATAGACAAGGCGCAATTCAATTTAAGCAAGGTCAAGTGGAAAGGCAACGGCACTCTTGAATACAACGGACAAATACAAGAAATGTTGCTTGAAAACTTGCCTGCAAGACTTGTCCCAATTTACAGCGGTACGGATTCGCATAAAGACGTTACAACGTCGCCTTTGCACGTTGAGGTTGCGTCATTGGATTTTGTAAATTCGGCTGATAGCAATAATTATTATCTTCCCGACGTAAGCGATTTGACTTCGTACGTGGGCAACGTCGTATGGGATATAGATTGGAACATAATTCCCAAGAAGATAAACGTACAATGGGGAAAAGAAGTTGTTGTTGACGCCAACGAAAACAAATTTAACTTAGCGATATTGAGAAATAAAGAGCAATATCCCGTCGTGACGCACACGTATTACAAGTCGGACGGCAAAGGCAACAAGGTTGGCGGTCCTATAAGCGAATCGTCGATAGTAGTTCCCAAATCTGGCGTTGATTACTATATATGTGAAATATCTTTGAGCGATACTGCCGGATATGAGCTTTTAGGTAATATTGTGAGAGAGTTTGAAGTGGCATATCAGGGCGAAGCCGTTACGTTTACACCTAATACGCTGACTTTCACTTATTCGGGAAGCGCCAGAACTCCTCAGTTTACCAACAGTGCCAAGCTTAGCGCCGATAAATATAAGATATCGTATTATACGGTTGCAGGCGCCGCATTGACGAGCGCGCCTATCAACGTGGGCGTTTACCGTGTAGAAATTCAATTGAACAATGATTTAGCGGAGAATTACTTTATAGGTGGCAACAGCGATTGGGAATTTGAGATTGTCACTTGCGTAATAGCCGACGATTGGAATTTGAACGCTAAACCGCCTCGTATGAATATCAACAAGACGGAACTCAACATGATAGAATATGAGTTTGCAGACGAGAATGGCAACGTTATCAGTTGGGACGACGTTAAGTCGCAAGCAGGTAACTATAAAATACGAGCAAAGATTAAGACTCAATATAGCGGAAGCTGTACGTTTACGGACGGAGCGCTTATGACTGATTGGGTAGATTTTGAGCTTACTGCTCAGGATTTGTCACAGTTGCAAGACCCGACTGATCCTACGTTGTATCCCGATGAGGTTATTCCGACGAATCCCGACGAGCCGGGCAATCCCAATAATCCGCCGTCTAAAGACGATAACAACGAAAACAACTTTGACTTCGGAAAGGTTGGCGAAATAATCAAACAATGGTGGCAAGTAGTCGCATCTGTCATAAGTATAATATTGATTGTTATATTTGTATCTAAGGGAATAGGTTATGCCGGCAAGTGCAAGAGAGCTAAGAAAACGACAAAGAAATTTGAGAATTATTATGCGGCTGCTGCGACAGGTTTGTTTGGTTTGGCAATGACTACGTGGACGGCAATAGCGTGCGTACTTATGGTACTTGCGGTATTGAGCTTGGTATTTATGCTTATAGAAAAGAATTTGTTTAATAAAGCAGAAGAAGCTCTCGAAGACGCAAAGACGGATTATGAGCGCAACAAAGATAGCAAGCGCAGAGAGTATGACGACAGCCGTCGTGACGATGATTACAGACGTCGTGACGAAGAAGACAGAAGAAGAGAAGAAGATTATAGACGTAGAGAAGAGGAGTACAGACGCAGAGAAGAAGAAATGCGTCAACGCGACGACGATATCAAGATGTTGCTTATGCGTATGATGGGCGGTAATCCAAACGGCGGCGCGCAAGAAATGTATATGGGCGGTCAAGGCATAGGCATGGAAGACATCAGAGGTATTATATCCGATACTGTGACGGCCTTGATTCCCGGTATGCAACAAGCTCTGCCACAACAAGCTTCGAGAAGCGACGAACTCGTGGAAAAACTCATTGAGCAAAACGAGATGTTGATGCAACAACTTGCCGAGCAAAAGAATTCCGAAAGGGTTGTTGAAAGAGAAGTTGCCGCTACGTCAGGTCTCAACGAAGAAATGTTAAAAGAGTTGATTGATCAAAACAACAAAAATATACAAGACATGATGGAGAAAAACGACGAGCGTATCGAGAAACTTATGGATAAGGTCTTAGAACTCTCGGCAAATCAACCTCAACAACAAGCGCAAGTAATAGAGAAAGAAGTCCCTGTCGAAAGAGTGGTAGAAAAAGTCGTTGAAGTACCTGTCGAGAAAGTTGTAGAGAAAGAAGTCGTCAAGGAAGTACCTGTCGAAAAAATCGTCGAAAGGGAAGTAATCAAAGAAGTCAAGGTTAAAGCAGAGCCAAAGCCAAAGAAAGAAGCCCAACCGAGACTCACTCTTGACGAGGCTTACGAATTGCTTTCCAAGCAACAAAAGAAATACTTTGACGGATTGAGAGAGTATGCGCTCTCTAAGCCGGGCGCTAAAGAGAAGACGTCGACTTACGCAATCACAATCGGTCAATCTACGGTAAATCCGCTCTTGAAACTCACAATCAAGAAAGATACTACGGTAGCGCTCTTCAAGATGGAAGACGA
>CAMWQA010000094.1 GCA_947176265.1 uncultured Clostridia bacterium
CGGTAACCGAGCGGTGAGCGTACTTTTCGTACCTGACCCCGAGGGCATCCAGCCTTGAGGACGAAAGGCGCGGCGCTATACAAAGTCGGTTACTTCTTAAGCAAGGATTTCAAAGTAGCTATTTGCTCGCGATACTTAATCGCCAACTCAAAATCCAAGTTCGCCGAAGCGACTTTCATTGCCGACGTCAATCTTGCGAGCTCTCTCGAAATATCCTTTTGAGAAGTCATAGGCTTGTCCTCCGCCTTCTTGGATATTTCCAAAGTGTTGGTAATCTCCTTAACTATCGTCTTTGGAGTGATACCGTGCTCTTTGTTGTATGCGCTTTGAATTTCTCTACGGCGGTTGGTCTCTTCGATTGCCCTCTTCATACTGTCAGTCATTACGTCTGCGTACATTACGACTTTTGCTTCGGCATTTCTTGCGGCTCTGCCTATCGTCTGAATGAGCGAAGTTTCGCTGCGCAAAAAGCCCTCTTTGTCCGCGTCGAGAATTGCCACCAACTGCACTTCGGGAATATCAAGTCCTTCTCTCAAAAGATTGATACCCACAAGTACGTCAAATTCGCCCTTGCGAAGTCCTGCTATTATCTCAACTCTTTCAAGTGTGTCAATATCCGAGTGCATATACTTGACTTTGATATGTCTCTCCGTGAGATACGCAGTCAGACTTTCTGCCATCTTTTTGGTAAGCGTAGTGACAAGTACTCTGGCTTTTTTATCTACAGTCTCATTGATACGCGAAATAAGGTCGTCTATCTGTCCGTCTATTGGATGTATCTCTACCTGAGGGTCGATAAGTCCCGTAGGTCTTATAAGCTGTTCGACAACTTGTCCGGCTTGATCGAGTTCGTATTTTGCCGGCGTAGCAGATACGCATATCATTTGTCCCACTCTTTCGTCAAATTCGTTGAATTTGAGAGGACGGTTGTCGTAAGCCGACGGAAGACGGAAACCGTAATCCACAAGATTGACTTTGCGCGACAAATCTCCGTTGAACATTGCCCGCACTTGCGGCAACGTCATGTGACTTTCGTCTACGAAAAGCAAAAAGTCTTTGGGAAAAAAGTCCAAAAGCGTGTACGGCGGTTGTCCCGGCTGTCTGCCGTCAAAATATCTTGAGTAGTTCTCAATGCCTGAACAATACCCCATTTCTTTAATCATCTCAAGGTCATAACTGACACGTTCCTTAAGCCTTTGAGCCTCCAAGAGCTTGCCTTGCTGTCTAAATAACTCGACTTGCTCGCCCATGTCTTCCCTAATCTTGTCTAGACATGCGTCGCGCTTTTCTTTCTCGACGACGTAATGAGTAGCAGGGAAAATGTTGACGTGCTTTAATCCGCAAATCGTCTTTGCCGACACTGGGTCAAATTGCGATATCTTGTCTATCTCGTCTCCCCAAAACTCAACGCGAATCGCGTAATCATTACTTTCAACAGGGAAAATCTCCACTACGTCTCCGCGTACTCTAAAGGTAGCGCGCACGAATTCTATATCGCTGCGCTTATACTGTATCTCTACAAGATTGTCAAGCAAAGCGTCTCTGTCTATCGTCATACCTTCACGGAGAGATATTGCCAAAGCAAAATACTCCATTGGCGCGCCCAAACCGTATATACAGGATACCGAAGATACGACTATTACGTCCCTACTCTCGCATAGCGCGCTGGTAGCCGAATTGCGAAGTCGGTCTATCTCGTCGTTGATTGACAAATCCTTTTCTATATAAGTATCCGTACGTGGAATATACGCTTCGGGTTGATAATAATCGTAATAAGATACAAAATACTCCACTCTGTTGTTGGGAAAAAACTCTCTGAACTCATTGCATAGCTGAGCCGCCAAAGTCTTGTTGTGAGCAATTACTAATGCAGGTCGGTTACACTCCTTTATAACGTTTGCCATAGTAAAAGTCTTACCGCTACCCGTCACGCCAAGCAAAACTTGAGTACGCAAACCGTCGTTTACGCCCTCTACAAGTTTTTGTATTGCCTGCGGTTGGTCTCCGCAAGGGGAAAATTTACTTTTGAGTTCAAACATAATAGCAAGTGTATTTTAGCACAAATGTTCACATTTTGCAACTATTACAACAAAGATTTTGCAATGTGGCTATGTAATTTTTTCAAAACTTTTTAATCGGATTGAGATTTCTCGACTTCGCTCGAAATGACATTGGATAGATTCTTCGACTACACTGCGTTACGCTCAGAATGACGTTAAACATATCGCGCGAATGCGGAGATTAGTTGTATTTTTGCACTAGCAGCAGCGAGCGGTGGCGAGCTGTACTTGCCGTACACGTCGTCCACCCCGAGACCCGACGATTGGGTAAAAAGACGGCTGATATACGCAGTCGGTCACTTACTTTTTCTTTCTAGGTTTGGGCAACGGCGTAACCTTCTCTAATTTTTCAACTACTTTGACCGCCAAATCAGTATCGTCTATATCAAGAATATAATGCTCTTTTGATCCTTCGTAAGGTATGCCCTTTGGCGCGTCTGCCAAATCTTCCGCCACTGCGTCTAGTATCTTGACGTATACCGTATCGTCGCATACCAATAAAACCGGCTTGTCGTTGACGTAAACCATATATTCGCCAAACATCTTTTTGTATCGAATTTCGCCAACGCCTCTTATTTGCTCGCACACATATTGTATAAATTCAACCGAAGTTGCCATAATCTCTCCGCTATTTTGTAAATATAGCTTTTAAAATAGTACCTATTATAAAGCTGAGGACCGCTCCCGCAACCGTCAAAGCAATCTTCATCTTGACTTGTCTCTTCTCTTTTGCTATCTGATAGGCAAAATCATATCCGCCCTTTTGCAGCGTGATGCAGTAATACTCCTCGCCTTTTTTCTCGGTGGTAATAAGCTCAAAATAACCTTCGCTGACAAGCGATTTGAGCGACGGTGCAAGCTCGCTCTTTTTGAATTGAATAGTATACGGCATGCTAGAGAGCAAGTCGTTTTGCGATATAAGACAAGTGCCGTCTTTCTCGACAGCCTTATAATACACCGCTTTCATAAGCTGCTTAGTCTTCTTATTGAGCATATTTACCTCCTTATTAGACTTGTATTGCTAAAACTTAATATTAATTATTTCAAAATAAGATTGATAATGATTCCGCCGATTATACCGAATATCAAGCCCATTATTGCGCCCGATATAAGTCCGCCGAAGAATCCTCTGCCCATAGCGTTTTTCTTCAACTTCTTGAGCTCAAACTTTCTCTTTTTGACGGCTTCTCCGCTCGTCGGCATAACAACCAAACTTCCATTTTCGTCCGTCTTGATGAATGCGTTGTCAAGTCCCTCTGCAGTCTCTTGTCCGTCGGCTTCTGCCTGCGCTTTCATTTGATCAAGATAGGCTTTGTACTCCTGCACAAGCACTCTCGCCTTATCGGTAAGCGTAAAACATACCTCTTGGTCGTCAGCGTACTTGTTGACGAGACAGCCGTTCATTTTGAGTTCTTTCCACAAAGCCTGCAAGTCAAAACTTGAATCCTCATGAGTATTGATTGCTTTGAGGTCTTCCCACTCGGCTACGATATACTTGTTGTCGGGATACTTTTCGCATATATCCACTAAATATAAAGTTGCGCTGTTAGTCAACATAACGGCCTCCCATCAATAGTGTCTCTCGACATATACTATAGTTTTTTACTTTTACTATAAGAGACTCTTCTTAAGTGATGCGAGTAAGATTGCCGCAAGAACTTAATAAGAGACTCCGCTAATTATTTCTCCACTCTTATGACGTTGTCTACGCTGACGACGTTGGGCAAATTCTTGATATCCTCGATTGCCTTCTTCATAGCGTTTTCGCTCGTCTTGTGCGTGATAAACACGATTGGGATTATCTCTTTGTTTTCATCCTGACGCATTTGAGCGATAGATACCTTATGCTTTTTGAATACCGTCGCAATGTCTGCTATAACTCCGCTGACGTCTCTTGCGCTAAGTCTCAAATAGTATTCGCTCTCAAAATCAGTTACAATTTCTTTCTTGTCCATTACGTCAAACATTTCGCTGTATCTTGCGTGCTCAACCTGTCTTGCGCAGAATACGATATCGCTGACGATTGCGCTACCTGTCGGCAATGCGCCTGCGCCTCTGCCGTAAATCATTATGTCGCCCACTGCGTCGCCAACTACGAATACCGCGTTGAAAGAACCGTTGACGCTTGCAAGCGGATGCGCCTTTGGCAAGAATACGGGATGAACTCTAGCCTCGATCTGTTTGCCTCTTTGCTTTGCAATTGCCAAAAGCTTGATGACAAATCCCATGTCTTTGGCAATCTTAATATCCTCTTTTGTAATTTTGGTAATACCTTCTCTGTATATCAAATCAACAGGCACTCTCTTGTTGAATGCAAGCGAAGAAAGTATGCTCAACTTGTAAGAAGAGTCATAGCCCTCTACGTCAGCCACAGGGTTAGCCTCTGCGTAACCGAGCGCCTGCGCGTCCTTAAGCACGTCTTGATAATCAGCGCCCTCTTCCGTCATTCTTGTGAGAATATAGTTGGTAGTGCCGTTGATAATCGTCTTGATTTCCTGTATGCCGTTGGCCTGCATAGCCTGCGTCATAGTTCTGATAATAGGCATACCGCCGCCTGTCGTAGCCTCGTAATAGAGACCTGCGCCAGTCTTTTGAGCAGCCTTTTCAAGTTCAGGCCAAAACTTTGCAAACATCTCTTTGTTGGAAGTAACGATGCTCTTGCCCGCTTCCAAAGCCTTGATCAAAAATGTTCTTGCGGGTTCAGTTCCGCCCATACATTCAACAACTATGTCTACGCTTGGATTGTCGCATATATCGTCGATATCCTTTGCGAGTATGGACAAGTCAAGTCCAAGTCCCGTAACTCTGTCGGGTATTTTGTCCAATACTGCCGTAATATCGATATCAACTCCGTATTCCTCGGCTATTTGACTTTTGCGGTCAATCAAAATTTTGCAAGTTCCTCCGCCGACAACTCCCAATCCGAGTACGGCTACGCCAACTTTTTTCATATAATTCTCCTATAATAAAATATTTTATATGCTACTATTTTATAATATTTTTT
>CAMWQA010000095.1 GCA_947176265.1 uncultured Clostridia bacterium
TTTGAGAAAATGTACCTTTTCAGGTGCAGTCAGTAAAAGTATACTTTTTTTGGAATGTATGCTAAATGAGGTAAATATGGTAGAGCAGAAGAAAATTAATAAAGTTATATGCGCAGCTATTTGTGTAATTATAATGCTGTCAGTATTGTTATGCTGTATAGGCGAAAAACCTTTTGTCAAAGAGGCAGACGCGCTCGTTGCAGGTAGTAAAACTGTTGAAATCGGCGAGTTATTGTTGTCGGGGTATAGTACCACCAATGGTAAACCGGTATTCAACGGCGATAATTTAGACGCTTTATACAAGGCTTTGACAGGCGTAAACGGCGCGACTCTTAAAACGCTTAAAGATCTTGGAACGCGAGATTCAAGCCATTTTAGAGCAAAAAACTCTTCTAAAGACGTTGTTGTCAAACTCGGTAATTTTAGATGGAACGTAGTGTATTCATTTACAGAAGGAAGCAATCTTATTCTTGATCTTTATCTTGCCGAAGCAGTAACTTCCGAGAAATTCAATGATACTTATGCCGGTTCAAAAGGCAGTTATCCTTCCAATATGTACGGCACAAGCAAAATCCGTTCGGTATCTTTGAACAACGGCGGCAAATATTATTCAAGTAATACTGCTCTTACCAGCACAGATCCGGGACAGAGCAAGACGCATAGGTTTGCATTTTTGACAATGACGACTACTCAAGGCGTTGCAAACAGTATCACAAAATATATTGTTAAACCCGTCAACGTTACGTATCAAAAAACGGAGAGCGCAAAAAGCGCGATTGGTTATGGTTATAATCTGAATAGCGAAGCGTATAGCACTACTATGACGGGATTCAACGGTACGACTGATTATTATTATCAGGATTTGGAAAATGGCTCCAACGCGTACTACTCTCGTTGGAAGAACGATTATATTTGGTTGCCGTCTTTGTCCGAAGTAGGACAGCATCTTAGCGATGTAAACGCGGTCAACGGAATATGGAAGACTTCTAATTCGCAGCTGTCCAACTCTAATAACGGAACGGCTACGGGAGATGCGGCTGAGACTTGGTTAAGAACTGCTCGTTACGCCAATAACAACTCCGTACACATGATTACTTCGGCGGGCGCTGCTCAAGATTCTTATTCTACAAATTACGCCAACGTTGCAAGAGGCGTGCGTCCGGCATTCCATCTCAACCTTACTTTGGCAGATCAAGATTCTATGCGCGTGTTGAAAGAACCTACTGACGTAACGGATAAGATTTATAATAGCAAAGATAGAGATATTACCGACGCAAGTTGGTACGTGGCGGCTGCATACGGCAATTCCAGCAATATGCAAGTTGAGTATCTTAACGAGGACGGTACTGCTCCCGCTACGCCCAACAGCGCAGGAAAGTACAAAGTAAGATTTACGTTATTGAATGATAAATACAGCTGGGCTCAAAACAAAGGCACAAACGTTAGGGAGATATTGTTTGAAATTCAACCCAAACCGATAGAATTCACTTGGAAAAATAATGCTGACGGTATTCCTTTAATTGACACTTATAAGACGGGAGATTTAATTGGAACCGATACCGTAACGTTTAGCGTACATTATAAAGCGACTAGCGCGGGCAATACTCACGATTCCACTGATTTGCCTAAAAAAGCAGGTTGGTATACGGCTACTGCAAAAGTGGATAATTCCAATTACGTTCCAAAGGCGCCTGCAGACAAGACGTTTGAGTTGAAAATTCGCAATATTAAATTACCGCAAATACAGCCTTCGAATACGCGAGTATACAACGGCGGCGCATATAATTTTGCATTCCTATACGAATCTTCGGATATAATTCTTTCGAGACCGACTAGATTCAACGACACGCATTTTACGTTGAATGCCGATAAGACTGTGGCTACGGCAACTAACGTAGGCAATTATGCCGTATCTCTCAAATTGGCAGACTTAGATAATACGCAGTGGGAAGGCGGCGGAAACAGCGAAAGAGAATTGGATTTTTATATTACGCCTGCTGCTTTGACTTTGGATATCGTTGAAGGGGACGAAATAGACTGTATAGTCGGCGAACCAAATCCGTCAATAAATATTGAAGTAACGGACGCGCCTAAAGCCGAAGATCCAGCCAAAGGCATAAAAGGAGATACCGTAATAGTAGACTTTATTGCTACGTATAATGGCGGAATGACTCAGACTTTATACAGCGGATTGGAGATAACCGGGGATGACGATAGTTTTGAAATAGAATTGGATATAACCAAATTACCAATACCGGGAAAATGGGATTTAGTGTTGCAATTGCGTGAAGGCGCAAAAGATAATGCCAACTATGTATTAGATTGCGCAATAATGCTCAACGTGCTAGAAGAATCAGAAGACGGCACAGACACTTGGAGAATAAAAGCAGGCAATACCAACGTAGGAAAGTCGCATAAAGTTACCGGCGGCACGACGGAGGTAGTATTCCCCAATGCAGTGCCTTACGACGGAAGGACTTTTGAAATAAATTTAAAACCGTCGGCAGCTACAGGATACGTCGTTGACGCGCAATATAGCAGCAACGGATACGTAAAGGGATATAAGACGGAAGGCAGCGAGTGGAATACGGCAATTGGCAAAAACGCCGACGAATATACCACTTACGTTAGATTGATTGATTCAAGCAACAACGTGGCAACGTATACGATAACTTGGAGTATATCCAAAGCCAAGTTTGATTTGTCAAACGTAAAATGGGAAAACGACGGCAAAGTGCCGTTTAGTACCAACAAGGCGGATATGAAGGCAGTGATAGACGCTAAGACTTTGCCAAAGGGCTTAGTAGTTAAAGAGCCGTATACGGGTATCAACACAGGCAACGGCGTGGGAGATAAAAACACCGCTACCGTTAATTTTGATTTTGATACGAGCGATCCAAGTTACGCAATTAACTATGAGTTGCCGATTCAAGGAAATACCGATACTTATGACTTCAAGCCGACAGAAGATTTGACAGACTTTGAGTGGAGTAAGAATTGGGAAATAGTCAAAATGAAGATCGACTTGACTTGGAAGTCGGAAGAAGCAGAAGACGTCAACGGCGAGAAGTATCAAAGACAAACTTTGGTCAAGGATAACAACGTAATAGATTACGAGTATTATCTATGGGATACGGTAAACAATCAACCTACAGGTAGCGCGTTGAGCGAAAGCCAAATAGAAGTTGAAGAAAACGTAGCCAAGTATTACGTAACAAAAGCGGTGGTAAAGCCTACGTATATCAACGACGTAGAATTGGACGGAAGCAATCCGTATTCTTCGCCATTCACGGTGGGAGTCAACGCAACGGCGGTACAAGTAACGCTTGCAAACAATGTTTTGACGTATAACGGAAACGCGCAACAAGTCAAATTGAAGATAAGCGGAGCGTTGAGCGAGAGCGACTTTGATAAGGTATATTACGACAAGGACGGAACTACTCCATTGGACGGCGCGCCAAAGAATGCTGGCGAGTATAGGGTAGAAGTAAGTATTAAGAGCGGCGTTGAAGGTTTTTACTTAGACGGCGACAACGTGACGGACGGCGTTGCCATCATAGAATACGAGATAAAGCAATTGAGCATAGACGCATCTGACGACAAGTGGACAGACGTCCGCAAGCCGCCGTCATTGCAGATTAACAAAAAGCAGTTGGCTGGCATTAGATACGAGTATGCAGACAGCGACGGCAATCCGATTGCCTTTGCAAGTCTCAAGCCGGGCAACACCTATAAGATAAGAGCGGTAATTACCGACAGAACAAATTACGCTTTTGAAGACGGAAGTTTTGAGACGGAATGGAAAGAATTTAGCGTAAGCGCCAACGAAGTACTCAGCGACCCAAGCGATCCGGCGGCATATCCCGACGCGCCGGACGACGAAAATCCCAACAATCCGCCTAGCGGAGTACCGAGCGGCGACGTCGGCAGCGGAAATGAAGGCGGCATAGGCGGCGGAAGTATTGATGAGATATTGGATAAGCTCAAAGATATGCCATTGTGGCAGATGATAGCAGGAGTAATATCTATTATATTGACGTTAATATTCCTATCTAAGACTGCTGGATACGAGGGCAAGCGCAAGAAGTTCAACAAAAAGGCAGACAAAATAGAGACTTCATCAGTATATGCCGGAGCGTTTTTGGGCTTGGCTATGACAGGTTGGACGGCAATCGCATGCGCGCTCATGGGATTAGCTGTAGTAAGTTTGGTAATAATGCTTATTGCTAAGAGCAGATGCAACAAGGCTGAAGAAGCATACGAAGAGGCATTCCAAGAATATCAGCAAAAGAAAGAAGATAATATGCGAATGATGTTTATGGGTATGGGTAACAACGGTGGAATGGCTCAAGGTATGCAGGGCTTTGCGTATGCTCAGCCGACGTTGGGTATGGACGATATGAGGGGTCTCATTTCCGAGACAGTACAGGCACTTTTGCCAGGTGTACAGCAATTGTTGCCGCAACAAGCGTCTACTAATGACGACCTTGTGCAAAGGCTTATAGATGAAAATGCAAAGAGTCAAGAGACAATTCAAGAATTGATGCACAGTCAAGAATTGCTTATGAAGAAAATGTCGGAGCATCCTGCAGAAAAGATTGTCGAAAGAGAAGTTGCGGCAAGCGCCGTCGATGACGAAACCATCAAACAAATGATGAAGACGCAGGAAAACTTGATGCAAAACCAAGAAAAACTTATGGAAAAAATCTTGGAATTGTCGGCTACTCAACCTCAATCTCAAGTTGTCGAAAAGGTAATAGAGAAAGAAGTACCTGTTGAGAAGATAGTAGAAAAAGTAGTCGAAGTACCGGTAGAGAAGATTGTAGAGAAAGAGGTTAAAGTCGAAGTGCCTGTCGAAAAAGTTGTTGAAAAGATAGTGGAGAAAGAAGTTAAAGTCCACGTAGCAGCTCCCGCTAAGCCTAAGAAAGAAGTAGCGCCTAGACTTACGCTTGACGAAGCTTACGCTCAAATGTCCAAGCAACAGCAAAAGTACTTTGACGGATTGAGACAGTACGCATTGTCCAAGCCAAACG
>CAMWQA010000096.1 GCA_947176265.1 uncultured Clostridia bacterium
CCAACGCATTCTTTTCCAAACGGCTTACCTGCGCTTGAGATATGCCTATGCTTTTTGATATCTCCATTTGCGTCTTGCCGACGTAATACCTCAAGTTCAAGACCTGTCTTTCTCTTTCCGGCAAATTCTTGATTGCTTCTCTAATGGCTAGATTTGTAGACCAAATTTCCTCGCTTTGCTTGCTATCTCCTATCTGCTCCATAAGCAACAAGCTGTCCTCTCCGTCGCTGTATACGCTCTCCTGAAGAGATACCGTATCGCTTACCGCATCTAATGCGCACACCACGTCTTTGAGCGGAACGTCAATTTCTTGAGCAATCTCAAGCATAGTTGGCGAAGTGCAATTTTTAAGTTCGAATTCTTCTTTTGCTTTCAACGCTTTATAGGCAATATCGCGCATGCTTCTACTTACCTTGATACCTGTGCCGTCTTTAATAAACCGTCTGATTTCGCCCGTTATCATCGGCACTGCATAGGTGGAAAATCGCACGTTAAATTTAGGATCAAATCCGTCAATAGCCTTCATCAATCCCACGACTCCGACCTGAAACAAATCGTCGCTGTTGGCTCGCGCTGAAAATCTTTGAACCATCGAAAGCACCAATCTTAAATTGGCGATGACGAGTTTGTCTTTTGCGTCCTTATCTCCTTCTTTTGCCTTTATCAACAATTCTTCGCATTCAGCCTGCGTAAGTTTTGGCAAAGACTTAGTATCAATGCCGTTGATCACAACTTTTCTCATAATAGCCTCCTTTGTGTAAAGCAAATACGCTATGTAAGGAGTATATTCCCATAGAAGACTATTACCGTAATTGTATTATTTGCAAAATTTCAATGATTATTCATGACAATTTTTGCAAGTTGCATTAACGTCATACCAACTTTAACATTTCCTTTTTGAGTTTTGACATAACTTTCTTTTCCAGACGGGATATGTAAGACTGCGATATGCCAAACATATCGGCAATTTCTTTTTGCGTCTTTTTAGGCGAACCGAGTATGCCGAATCTCAACTTGATGATCTGCCTTTCTCTTGGCGGGAGTTTGTTGAACGAAGCTATCAAGATTTCTTTCTCTACGTCGTTCTCTATATCCTTATATATGACGTCGCTTTCCGTGCCAAGTACGTCCGACAAGAGCAAAACGTTGCCTTCCCAATCGACGTTGAGCGGCTCGTCAAGCGAAAGTTCTTTGCGCGTCTTTATTACTTTGCGCAAGTGCATTAGTATCTCATTTTCAATACATCTGCTTGCGTAAGTCGCCAACTTGATTTGCTTTGCGTCGTCAAAAGAATTGACGGCTTTGATAAGACCTATCGTGCCGACGGAAATCAAGTCCTCAATATCGACGTTGGTATTTTCAAACTTTTTGGCGATATAGACTACGAGTCTTAAATTATGCTCAATAAGCAAACTCTTTGCATTGCTATCGCCCTGCATGTATCTCGTAACCAACGCTTTTTCTTCTTCGGGGTCAAGAGGCGCAGGAAGCGCTTCGCCACCGCCAATAAAGTCAACTTGCTCATCTCCAAGCGCAAATAACTTGTTTAACAAATCTTTGAGTTTTTGCCACATATACACCTCCGTAAATCTTATAAATCGCAATGCAATACTACTTGATATTGCCCTTGTATTCTCTCTGAAATCCCTGCCATAACTCCGTAGACTTTATCCTTTTTGCCTTCTTCTTGAAGATAATCAAGAGGAAAAACCTTTATATTTTTTTTGCCTATTACGGTATCGATTTGCGTATAACTGTCAAGTGAATTTAACCCATTTTGTCCATATAATTGCAAAGCTATACTTTCGTCAACAATTATAGTCGGTTTATTTTTGTAATACAATCTATTGCCGCTGTCGTAATACGCTTTGCAAGTAATCTGCTTACCGTTGGCAGAAAGAATGACAGTATCCTCATACCTCGACTTTCTCTTTGCCAAAACAATATATTTATGTATCAACTTTTGAGCAAGCGTTAGCGCAATCCCCGCGATTGCCACGTAAAACGGTATTAGCGAAGACGACAAATCCGCAAGCTCGTAGGAAAACAGGCTTGCAAGCCCCACCGTTACTCCGCCAAGCGCAAAAGTAAGCGCATAAAATATTCCGCACCCGCAAAGATATTTCTTTATACCGCACTTGCCTAAGACGATGGCAATCATAATCAGCGACAAAATTAACTTAAAGATAAATATATTTAAAGCGTCGTATATCGGCAAAAATACCGCGAATACCGTACCCAATGCCGAAGCTATAAATACTGCCAACTTGTTCAACTTATAGCGCATAAATCTTAACGTCAATATCAAAATCAACGCATTGATAAACAAATTATTTGCTATAACGTACTCTATATAAACTTGCATACACGCATTATAATTCAATGCGAACAAAAAAAAGTTCCGTTCTTGTCGAAAGGAACTTTTTAATTATAATTATTTATGAATTGCAAAATACTATCTATTATCTCTCTTTCTGCCTAAGAATCTCTTCATAAAGCTTGGCGTCTCATTGCTCATTCCGCCGCCTTGCGTAGAATCTATTCTTGTCGGTTGAGGTTGCATAGGTTGTTGAGGAATTGGTCTCTGCGGTACTACTTGAGAAATAGGCCCTTGCTGTTGAGGTTGAACTGGATGCTGTCCGTAACCTGCATTTCTATTACGCAATCCGCCCATTGATTGAGGCTGTTGCGGCGGCATATTGACGTACATATTGCTTCTCTTGTTGGTAGGAGCATTCTCGGCTTTGCAACCAGCGGCAATTATAGTAACTTTAACTTCTTGGCTCATAGACTTATCAACTTGATGACCGAATATACACTCTACGTCTTTAGCTACGAGTTCGCCTATAAATATGTACGCTTCTTCAAGCTCGCTGTAAGTAATATCTTCTGATGACTGAATGTTGATTATCAAGCCCGATGCGCCAGATATATTGGTATTGAGTATATCTGTACTTGCGGCTGCCTTGACGGCTTTAATCATTCTGTCTGACGTAGCAGGACCTTCGCACTTGCCCAATCCGATATGCGAATAACCTTTGCCCTTCATAATCTTCTTTACGTCTGCAAAGTCAACGTTGATTTGGCTAGGTACGTTGATAAGGTCGCTGATACTTCTCACTGCGTTGGAAATAATATTGTTGACTTTTTCGTAAGCGCAAGGAAGCGTAATGCTCATATCGCCCTCAACCATACTTTGGTTAGGAATAATAATCAACGAGTCTACAAACTTCTGCAATCTCTCGATTCCCTTTTCTGCTATAGCCATTTTCTTGTTAAATTCAATTCTAAGCGGTTTTGTTACAGCAGATATTATCAATACTTCGGGATTGATTTCTCTTGCAATCTTGGCAATAATAGGAGACGCGCCAGTACCTGTGCCGCCGCCCATACCTGCGACCAAGAATAACAAATCAGTGCCGCCGAGCATTTCATTGAGCTCTTTCCTAGACTCTTCAGCAGCTTGTTCTCCTACCGTAGGATCTGCTCCTGCGCCCTGTCCTTTAGTGACTTTTTCGCCAATATTAATGGTATGCAACATACCCTTTAAATCAGTGCGTTCTTTCTCCGTCAACATTACGTTAAGCGCGTTGTCCAAATGGGATTTATCCGTGTTGACCATATAAAACTCAACGCTTCTAAGTCCCGATTTTATCATGCTGACTACGGCATTCGTTCCGCATCCGCCCACGCCTACTACCTTAATTTTTGTTGTCAATGCATTCATAAATATCCTCCGTTTAGCCGAACAATTTTTCCAGCAAACTGTTTTTTCTATTCATTTTTTCTGCGACTTCCATAGTCGCAAACGCCGACGCTTGATAGGGCTTGTCCCAACCCGCCGTACTTCCGGTAAGAATTCCTACTTCGCGTCCCAACGCTCTTGCAAAGAATTGTCCGGCTCCTCTAATCGAACTCAAACCTCCGCCCGTTAGATAAAACTCCGTCATTAAGTTGATTGAACCGACTTTATCAAATAAAGTCCCGTTCATAGCAGATTCTTCGTCCTGCGCTTTTATTTCCGACATACAGCCGTTGACAAAATCAACGAGCTCGGTAAGTATCTTGTTGTGCAAAAAACTGTTGACGTCCTTTGCTTTACACTCATATCTGCGAGAGCCTATCTCGTATCTATATACGCTCTTGTCGTCGCTTTCGATATTGAGAGTAATTTGCGAAAACATACTTTGCGCAGTCTCGTATTCCACTCCCATTGCGGTAGCCAATCCGTCAATCAAGAATCCGCTGCCGAAAGACTTGTCCTTTTTGTACTTAACGCCGTCTCCCTTTATAAGCGCAAATGTAGTCGACGCATAGCCCACGTCTATCAATACCGCTCCGTTGACTCTTGCTCTTTCGTCAATAAGCTGTCCGCCTTCCGCCCATATTCCGTCAACAAACTTGACTTCTTTAAATCCAAGATTTGTCAATATTGAATATACAGTGTTGATAAATTCGTCTTTGCCGAAGACGTAGGACATATTGGCGTATATATGTTGAGCGTACTGTCCTATTGGATTGATTGTAGATATCTCTCCGTCAAGCACGTATTCCAACGCAGAAGAACACAACGCTGTGTATCCGCTTGGCGCAATGCCTTCAGCTCTGTCGTGGATTTGCGTCAAAATCGAAGAATTGATGCTTTTTCTTTTGCCCAAGTCGCTGACCATACCGCTTATTCGCACTTGAGTAAATTCAGACGGCACTGATACGAACAACGTCTTTTGTCGGAAATCATAACCGCTTTGACTTACGACCTCGCCGACGTAATCTGACAGCGTATCTTCAGACACCCACTCTCCGCCGTAGTATCCGGGATATTCTATCGAAGCATAGTTCTTGACGACGAAAGAATTGTCGACAGAATTGACTCCGACGATAAAAGAAAGTTTTCCCGACCCAAAATCCAAAACAGCAAAGTCTTTCATACCATACGTTTATTATAATATTATAATATTATAATAAAC
>CAMWQA010000097.1 GCA_947176265.1 uncultured Clostridia bacterium
TCTTCTCCTTAGCGTTTGGCTTGGACAATGCGTACTGTCTCAATCCGTCAAAGTATTTTTGCTGTTGTTTGGACAAAAGCTTGTATGCCTCGTCAAGCGTAAGTCTTGCAGCTATTTCTTTCTTAGGCTTCTCGGGAGCAGGCACGTGAACTTTGACTTCCTTCTCCACTATCTTCTCAACAACCTTTTCTACAGGTACTTCGACGATTTTCTCGACGGGCACTTCTTTGATAACTTCTACAGGTACTTCAACTACCTTTTCTACAACCTTTTCGATAGGTGCTTCTTTCTTTATTACCTGAACTTGAGGTTGAACCTGTACGTTCTGACCTGCAGACATTTCCATTATCTTGTCCAAGAGTCTTTCGATACGTTCGTCGTTTTTCTCCATCATCTCTTGCATATTCTTGTTGTTTTGGTCAATCAACTCTTTGATTGCGTCATCGTTAGCAGAAGCCGATGCAATCAATCGTTCATTTTGATCAATGAGTTTTTGCACGACTTCGTCATTGGTAGACGCCTGTTGAGGCAGAAGTTGTTGCACTCCCGGGAGCAATGCGCTGACAGTATCGGAGATAATTCCGCGTATGTCTTCTGCGCCGATGCCTTGTTGTTGGTAAGCGACTCCCCCCTGCGGCATACCTTGACTGCCACCCAACATATTCATAAACATCATCTTCATATCTTCTTCGCGACGTCTGCTCTCTTCTTCATAACGGCGTCTGTACTCGTCGTCTCTGCGCGAATATTCGTCTTCTCTTCTGCGCTCGTCTGAGCTCCTTTCGTTGCGATTGTAATCCTCTCTTGCCTCTTGCAACATATCTTGAGACTTGCCGAATATACTCTTGGCTATCAACATAAATACAAAGGATACTACTGCCAATACCATGAGTACGATTGCAATCGTCGTCCATGACGTCATTGCCAAGCCAAACAGTCCAGTAGTCGCAGTTGCGTAATACGAAGTGTATTTCTCCGCCGCCTTCTTATTGCGCTTGCTCTTATTCAAGTAGCCGATACCCTTAGCTGTAAATATAATTATCAAAACAATGCTTATTGCACTGGCAACTACTTGCCACCACTGTTGAATGATATCGCTTATCTTGCCGAAGTCTACTTGATTACCGTCTCCATTTCCCTCTCCGTTTCCGTCATTTTCGCCGTTGCCGGAGTTGTCGGGATTGGGGTCGTCGCCTCCAATATCAGTAGGCAAATCGGGGTCTATTGGCGGATATGCGGGATTATTCGGGTCATTGGGGTCGACAAGTTTGTCGTTGCCAGTCACCTCAAATTCTTGCCAATCCGTCTCGATACTTCCGTCCACAAAGATGAAGTTGTTGAGCTGGCTATTCTTTATCTTTGCCCTTATTCTATACGTCTCATTTACCACCAAGTCGGTGTATTCCACAGGTATGTCCTCGGAATTTACTATCTCGTATTCGACACCGTTTATTTGTCCGTAGTTGAGTTTGAGCACGTTAGGCTTGATATTGACGTTCCAATCAATAGGTATTCTACCTTTGACTATCTCGTAGTCAAACTCGTATGCGCCTGCAATCTGATACTTATCCAAGTTGCTTGCCTTGAGACTTACTTCTACTCTGTATTTACCCACTTCCGTAGGCGCGGTTGGCAGCTTGGTATATCCGTCGTAATACGTCACGTCAAATGCGTTAGTTGACAGCGCAGCGCCGTTGACAACTAGCTTTGCGTGCCTTGGATTGGTGTTGTATTCAACGACGTCCTTCTCCAGCGTCACTTGCACTTTTGCAAGGTCTTTGCCCACTCTAAACATCTTGGACATAGCCTCGTCGTTATCGAGCTCGTAATTATCCGTGTTTTTCAATATCGGCTTGGCTACGTAGAACTTTGCCTCGCTCTCCGACCACACGATGTCGTCGGCGCTCAACGGAGCGCTTGCATCCTTTATCTTGCCAAACTGGTCTGTCTCGTAGTACTCGTACTCGACAATTCCACCATCAGCCCTTGGGTCTCTCAATACAGGAATTTCAAACATCTTGTTGTTGGAATCGGTATGCGTAGTGTTCTTCCAACTTGTCGACTGTATTACTGCCTTGACTATTGTCCACAACTTATACCACTCAAATTCACCGTTGGTATCAATATAAGAATCGCTGTCTTCTTCTACCGGGCATACGTAGTTGCCTTCGTATCCGCTGGCAAGAGAGAACGTAACTTCTGCTCTTCCCTGCGTACCTACGGTATTTTCACCGCTGTTGTTGGTATAGTTGGCTATAAGTCCGTCTGGCAACGCCTTTGGCTCAAGTATCGCCTCGCTACCGTTGACGCTGTCATAAGGCAATTCGCCATTATACTGCCATTTGATGCCTGACAAATCAAATGTTACAGGCTTGATTTCCCAATTGATCGAATATACCAATACGTTATTTGGTTCGGTCTCTTTATATATAGCTACTTTTGTGGTATAAGTATCGGCATTAGTACCCGCCTTGGTATTTGCAGCGCCCTTACCTGTGACAACTTCATATCCTTCGAGGAACTCACTCGTCTTGAGAAGATATCCCGTAGGTAATTTAGCCTCGAATCTATATGCCTTGCCGTCGTAAGTCAATTGTTTGTCAAAATCAACTTGGGTTTCGCCAATTTGAGCATCGTAATAATAACCAATTTGTTTTTTGTTATTGGCATACAAATTCCAAGTCAAGACATTGGATATTTTTGGCTCGACCAACAATGTCACAGGTGGAATTTCTGCAATCTCGTATTCTTCGCTGTCAGTTTCAACTACCAAATTGTATACTTTGCCCGTCCTCAATCTAGTCAAATTCAACTTGGTGATAATCTCTCGGCTTTCGTTGAGCATATTGGACGTAAGCTTGATATCCGTAGCTACAGGAATAGGCACACCCGTAGAAGTTGCTTTTATTGTGAGCATTATCTCCTTGCCTTCATCGGGTTGTTTCGTCGGGTCGGGGTCTATTTCTATTCTGACATATATCTTTCCATTCTCAATGCCCTTGATGTCTGTCGAAGAACCGTCTTCGTTTGACAGCTCTAGATATATCTTTTTCTTGATAATATCAAACTTTAATTTTCTATTAGCCGGAGCATTTCTCCATTGATAGTGTTGGGTATCTACTAGCTCTACGTCCAAAGCATAACTTCTGACTGCGCTTGCCCTCAACTCCCAAAATTCATCGTCAAGAGTAACTCCGTTGGGCGACGCAACGACTGCATCAAGAACTGTGCCTGAATCAAGAATTCTCACCTGTCCAAAATAACTCGTGCCCATTTTGAGCAATTGATTGTTCAAATCCTCAAGGTACTTCAATTCGAAAGCAATGTCTTTTCCGCCCTTGTATACCTCTTGTTTAGATTCGTCAATAGTAGGAAAGTCAATATACTTAGGTATGATTTTGAAAGGAACTTCAACTGGATCTGTAGAACCGCCCTTCCAAAAATTCTCATGCAGGTCTGCTATCTCGATTTTTGCCGTATAATCTCCCGGCTCAATGGGGTCGACAGAAGCTTTTGCAGAATCGTAATAACTTACTTTTACCTTACTTGCAAAATACGAGTTATACCATTTAGCGTCTCCCGCGTCGTATGCGTCTTGGAGAGTCAACTCATTTCCCGTATATTGAGTTACTACGTTTTCATCCTTTGGATTCTTCAATGATATCAACGAAGCGCTGTCTGCTTTTTCCAAATTTAGATGTATGCACGGACGCACGCCAAGACTACTAATACTACTAGTGTTTAACCAAGCAAACACGCCGTCTGCTTTAGTAAAATACCATTCTCTATCTCCAAGGTGAGTCTGAGTCCTTGCCCAATAATCCGCAGACGTCTGCAGCGCAACGTTGTCCAAGCGCCACATGCCTTTATTACCACGATATATTTCCGACCAACTTGGCGACCATAGATAATCGTTACCCCAATCCGTGTAGCAACGTGTGGATTGCAAATTAAATGCAGCGTCAGTACTCCATCCCATATCTTTAGGTAATACAACGCACGCTTCATTAGGCATACAGTTCCACCCAGTATCAGGAGCGTTAACGTCTTTCATTGATTGCGTCCTTTGATAAGGCACGTCTTTAGGCTGCACTAAAAAGTCTGCGATGCCGCCGTTGGATTTATCAGTGTCAGACGCAGCCTTATGGTTGAAGATTTCAAAAGGATATTTACCCGCACTATCAGGTCTTGTAAAAGTCGTCAAAGAGCCGGCATTGTTGGAAGCAACGTATCCTACCGATTTCCCGTCATAACCTACTCCGTTGAGAAGCCAAGATCTTACGTGACTGCTACCGTACGTAAAGAATGAATAGGGAGACGAATTGTTGGAAAAGAATTTATTCCATTGCACGCTGGCATTGTCAACAGTGTCCGAAAGCATAAGCGTAAGGATGGGATCGCCACTGTCAGTAGACGACAAAGACACGACAGTCCAGTACATACCGCCTAAATCAACTACCACGTTTTGATTGTCAACGTTGCTATCCAGCGCGCGAATATCCGCCGAATTAAGTCCGCTATGTATGTTGTTACCTCCGGTTTTGGGGGTATTGGCGATAATCTTGATTTGATTCAAATCGCTTGTCTCCGCTATCCTTTCGTATATCTCCAGCAATGCGTCGTTGTTAAACACCTTGCCGTCTGTCCTAGTCGTATAGTCGTCAAGTAATAATTTTTCTTTTATAAATATTCCCGTGTCGGGAGATATTACATCCGCCTCGGCTGTATCTTTTGCATACGACATATTTATTAGACAACATGCTATGACTGTACAACATGCCAATATAAGCGCAATGCCAATATTCAAACGTCTTTTCAATGCTTTATTATTCATACCTTACACCTCTTTATTTTGACGTCGTAAAGTATAACTTTTAAAATTCCAAAAAAAGTATACTTTTACTGACT
>CAMWQA010000098.1 GCA_947176265.1 uncultured Clostridia bacterium
ATTACAGCTTTAAAAATTTATTTAAAAAAAAGTATCAAAAGTATTGACAATACATATAATTGTAGTATAATTGAATTAGCAGTCGAGAGAGGAGAGTGCTAACAGAACTTTTACCTGACTGCCAGACAGGTGAAAAATGGACGAAAAGCTTACCGAAAGAAAGAAAAGAGTTTTGCAAGCGTTGGTAGATAGTTACATCTCTTCAGTAGAACCAATCTCTTCTTCGGATATTCAAAAGAGGTATTTACCCGAAGTGTCCACGGCTACGATAAGAAGCGAGCTGTCACACCTTGAGGAGATGGGCTATTTGATACAACCGCACGTCAGCGCGGGAAGAGTACCGTCATCAAAAGCGTACAGATATTACGTTGACAACTTTATAATCGACGAAGATATAGACCTTGACGCAATGAAAGAATATTTGAATCGCAAATATGACAGCGTTGCGGAGATAGTCAAGGATGGCGCAAAGATAGTCAGCGACGCCACCAACTATACTTCATTGCTTATGATTTCCAGCAGCGACACGTTGACGATTAAGGACGTTAAGCTTGTGGATATGTACGACGGATCGGCTTTGGTACTCATAATCACTGACAGCGGAGTAATCAAGGACAAGGAAATAAAACTCCCCACGTCGGAAGAAAACTATATAGAATCCGCCAATACTTTGCTAGGCAAGTGTTTTGCGGGCAGGACGCTTTCGCAGATACTTTCCACGCACGTGGATTTGGACAGCGAACTCAAAGCGTTCAAACAGATATTCGAGGACGTAATAGACTTGCTCGGCGAGTACAAAAAGAGCAGAGAAGGTCAGCTTTACGTCGAGGGCGCAGACAAGATATTCGATTATCCCGAGTCAAAGAATTATGACAACGTCAAGAATTTTATGACGATTGTGGGCAGGAAGGAAAAGCTTAAAGAGCTCATGAGCGACGACGGCAACATAGAGTTTTCCGTCAAGATTGGCGCAGAAGAGGGCGCAGGATTGGAGAATATGGCTCTTGTCAGCGCAAAGTATCATATCAAAGGCAGAGAAGTAGGGCAGCTTGGCGTAATAGGACCGGAGCGAATGGACTATAAAAAGGTGCTTTCCGTGTTGAAACACTTGAGCAAACTTATAGATAAACTAGACGATTAAGAGGAGGGGAACAAGTGAAACCAACAAAAAAGGGTGATGAGGAAGAGATGAACGAAGAAGATTTTGAGTTTAATCCCAACGTGCTACCCGAGGGACAGAGCACCGGAGACGAAAAGTACGACGATTTGATGGCTAAATATATCAGATTGCAAGCAGACTTTGAGAATTTCAGAAGACGCAACTCATCTACGGCAAGCGTAATGTACGCAAGTGGTATCAACGATATGCTTGTAGAAACTTTGCCGGTACTTGATTATTTGGATATGGCAATCGAAGCGCAAAAGGATGAAGAACAGCGCAAGGGTATCGAACTTGTCAAGAATGCTTTTATGGACGTAGTTACCAAAAGAGGCGTCAAAGAAATGGGCAAGGTTGGCGAAAAATTTGATCCTGCAAAGCATGAGGCGGTAATGTCCGTACCTGCAGAGAATCCCAAAGATGCGGGTAAGATTATAGAGATAGTCAAGAAAGGCTACGCAAAAGAAGAGAAGATATTGAGACACGCAAAAGTCGTTGTCGCGCAATAACAGCAAAATACAAGTTTAACTTGATATAAATAGAAAACTTTTTAAGGAGATATAAAGTATTATGAGTAAGATTATCGGTATTGACCTCGGTACTACAAACTCATGCGTCGCTATCATGGAAGGTGGCGAAGCAGTGGTAATTCCAAATCCTGAAGGCTCTAGAACTACGCCGTCGGTAGTTGGATTTACAAAGGACGGAGAGCGTCTCGTCGGACAAACGGCAAAGAGACAGGCAGTCGCAAACGCAAACAGAACGGTTTCTTCAATCAAGAGACATATGGGAACCGACTATAGAGTCAAGATTGACGACAAAGCATTCTCGCCTCAAGAGATAAGCGCAATGATTTTGACGAAACTCAAAAAGGATGCAGAAGCATATATCGGCGAGAAAGTAACGCAAGCGGTTATTACCGTACCGGCATATTTTACCGACTCGCAAAGACAGGCTACGAAGGACGCAGGTAAGATTGCAGGACTTGAAGTTTTGAGAATTATCAACGAGCCTACGGCAGCAGCTCTTGCATACGGACTTGACAAGGGCAACAGCAAGGGACAAAAAGTCTTGATTTACGACCTCGGCGGCGGTACATTCGACGTATCAATTCTTGAGATTGACGGCGGCGTATTTGAAGTTTTGGCAACCAGTGGCGACAACTTGCTCGGCGGCGACGACTTCGATAAGAAGATCATGGACTACATTACCAGCGACTTCAAGGCAAAAGAGGGCATTGACCTTACTAAGGACGCTGCAACTATGCACAGAATTAAGGAAGCCGCAGAAAAGGCAAAGATTGAGCTTTCCGGTATGACGAAAGTTACTATCAACATTCCTTATATCACTATGTTGGACGGCGTGCCAAAGCACGTAGATATGGAACTCACAAAGGCAAAGTTCGATTCTTTGACGAGCGACCTCGTAGAGAGAACTTTGATACCGCTCAAGAAAGCTCTTTCCGACGCAAACTTGACGGCAAAAGATCTTGCAAAGATTATCCTCGTAGGCGGTTCTACGAGAATACCTGCAGTAGTAGACGCAGTTCGCAAAGTTACCGGACAAGAGCCGTTTAAGGGTATCAACCCGGACGAGTGCGTTGCTCTCGGCGCAGCTATTCAAGGCGGCGTACTTGCAGGCGACGTAAAAGACGTAGTACTTTTGGACGTAACCCCGCTTTCACTCGGTATCGAGACAATGGGCGGAGTATTTACCAAGCTCATCGAGCGTAACACTACGATACCTACTTCCAAGTCGCAAGTATTCTCGACTGCGGCTGCAAATCAGACGGCAGTTGACATAAGAGTTCTCCAAGGCGAGAGATCTATGGCAAACGACAATAAAGAACTCGGAAGATTCCAGCTCGACGGTATCCCGCCGGCACCGAGAGGTATCCCGCAAATAGAAGTTACTTTTGATATCGACGCCAACGGTATCGTTAACGTAACTGCAGTAGACAAGGGTACCGGTAAAAAGCAATCGGTTACGATTACTTCTTCCACCAATCTTTCTGAAGACCAAATCGACGCAGCTGTCAAAGAGGCAGAGAAGTACGCTGCAGAGGACAAGAAACGTAAAGATCTTGTCGACGCAAAGAACGACGCTGACCAAATGATTTACGCTACCGAGAAGGCTATGGAAGAGAGCGCAGACAAGTTGACGGACGAAGAGAAGACCACGTTGAAAGAATCTATTGACAAGGCTAAGCAACAACTTGCAGACGCAACCGACGCAGAGACTGTCAGAAATATCACTGAAGAAATGTCTAAGGAAAACGCTCCTATCTTCACGAGACTTTATCAAATGGCTCAAGATGCAAACGGCGGTTCTGACGCCAACGGCGACGGAGCAATAGATCCGGACGATATCATTATCGACAACTAATAATAATCTAAACTATTATATGAGCGCTAGTGCCACCGACTCTCATTGAGTCAGTGGCATAGCCTACGAAAAGGAATGTATGGCAAAAAAGGACTTATACGAAATTTTGGGCATAGACAAGAGCGCAAGCGATGACGATATTAAAAAAGCGTATCGTAAACTTGCTATAACTTTGCACCCCGACAGATTTGCAAATGCAACCGCGCAAGAGAAGAAAGAGGCGGAAGAAAAGTTCAAAGAGATCAACCGCGCTTACGAAGTATTGAGCGACAAAGAAAAGAGAGCCAATTACGACAAGTTCGGCAACGAAGACGGTTCGGCGGGCTTTGCAGGCGGCGCAGGAGCAGGCGGTTTTGAAGGCGGCTTTGGCGGTTTTGAGGATATAATTTCTTCATTCTTCAACGGCGGAGCAGGTTTTGGCAGACGTAATCCCAACGAGCCAAAGCAAGGCGAAGATATTCACGTCAAAATCAACTTGACTTTTGAAGAGGCTTACAATGGCGTAACCAAGACCATTAGACTCAATAGAGACGAGCCGTGCTCTAGTTGTAAGGGTACGGGCGCAAAAGACGCGTCGGCTATAAGAGTATGTCCATATTGTAAAGGTACGGGTACGGTTCGTAAAAACCAACAGACGCTATTCGGTCAACAAGTCGTTCAGACTCCTTGTACGAATTGCGGCGGTAAGGGCAGAACCATTACCGAGAAGTGCGTTACCTGTCGCGGAATGGGCTTTACTCGCAAAGAAGCCAACGTCAAAGTCAACGTCCCGGCAGGCGTAGACAACGGCGTATCTATGACGTTGAGAGGCGAAGGTCACAATGGACAAAACGGCGGACCTAAGGGCAATCTAGTCATTGCGGTAGGAGTAGCGCAAAGCGAAAAGTTCAAGAGAGTAGGCAACGACCTTTATATGGATTTGCCAATAGGTTTTTACGATATTGCCAACGGCTGTGAAATCACAATCGACACTATAAAAGGCGAAGCAAAGTGCAAAATACCCGAAGCAACTCAGTCTGGTACTAAAATAAGACTTAAAGGCTACGGCATGAAAGTCTTGCAAAAAGATCTCTACGGCGATTTGTACGTAGTAGTCAAAGTCGAGACGCCAAAGGGCTTGAGTTCTAAACAGCTCAAACTTCTCAAAGCTTTTGAAGACAGCCTTTCCGATTCGCAGTATCCGCAACTCAAGAAGTGCAAAAAAGGCGGATTGTTTAGTAAGTAGTTTGGCGAGAAAGGAGGCTAGGCAAATCTAAAATGCGCCTTTTCCGCCAATACAACATTTGACTCAAACCGTCGTACGGCAAGTACGGCGGTTTTCGTCTAACGTCG
>CAMWQA010000099.1 GCA_947176265.1 uncultured Clostridia bacterium
GATATGCGGTTTGCCGTTTGCAGTCGGCGGTCCGTCGTAAAACGAGAATGATTCTTTGCCTTTGTTCTTTTCCACACTTTTTTCAAAGATTTTGTTTTGTTTCCAAAACTCGATGACTTCTTTTTCTCTCTGACAGAAGTTCATTGAGGAATCGACCTTTTTGTACATTTTTGCCTCCAAATTTCTTATATATGTCTAATAAAATTATTTTTTGATTGAGAAAGGATTTTTGGGTCCATCTTCTTCTGGTTCTTCTTCCACTGCGTTGACAAGAACTTCGGTTTTTTCAACGACAGCATGATCCATCTGCTTGACGGTAATAGCAAGATTTTCAAAGTTGACGATATCGCCCACTTTAGGTAATCTGTTGAGCGCGTACGCGATATATCCGCTCAATGTTACCGCATCAAACTCCGCGCCATCCTTGTTGACGTGGAAATACTCAAAGAATTCTTCGAGATTTGTTTCGCCAAGCGCGGTATATTTGTCTTCGGTAAGTTTGACGATAGGCTCGACTATTTCGTCTCTTTCGTCGTAAATCTCGCCGACTAACTGCTCCAATATATCTTCCAAAGTAACCACGCCCATAGTACCGCCGAATTCGTCGACGACTATTGCAAGGTGTCTCTTTTCCGTCTGCAACTTGCGCAATACGTCGCTAATTCTCATACTGTCGGGAACGTATATGATATTTTTAATCATAATCTTAGAGAATTTCGTTGCGCCGTCTATATACGCTTCATAGAAGTCTTTTTGATTGAGAATACCTACGATAGTATCAATATTGTCTTTGTATACGGGAAGACGGGAATATCCCGATTCCTTAAATACTTTCATAACTTCTGCCATTGAATCGTCTATTGCGACGGCTTCGACGTCTACTCTGGGGGTAAAAACTTCTCTTACCGTCATTTTGTCAAACTCTATAGCCGAACGGATAAGTTCTCCTTCATAAGCGTCAAGACCGCCTTCCGTCTGCGCTTCGTCGACGTAGGTAATAAGTTCTTCGTCGGTAATATTCTCGTTGTCTTTTTTCTTGAATATCTTGAACAAGAGTTTTTGCAACAAGCCCATCAGCCAAACGAATGGGAAAAATACGTAATATAGCGATAGGATAAAAGGCGCAGTAATTCTTGCGAACGTCTCGGGAGCGCGCTTTGCCATTGACTTTGGGAAAATCTCGCCGAATATGAGTACGACGACAGTAATTACTGCCGTAGACACTACTCCGGCTACGTCTTGATTTGCTATCAAAGCTGAAAACATAATCGTCGCCAAAGTGGTAGCCGTAATGTTGACGATATTGTTGCCAATCAAAATTGTAGATATAAGCGAATCAAAATGCTCGCTTAAAAAATAAACTGTGGCGTATTTTTTCTTGTTGGTAGCAACAAGATTTTTGAGCCTTATTCTGTTGAGAGAAGAAAATGCCGTCTCCGTTGAAGAGAAAAATCCCGACAAAAAGACCAAGATGACGATTGCGACGATATAACCTATCAGTCGCGAAGGGGGCAATGCGCTTGATGCCAATAAAGGAACAACCATAGTGCTGTCTAATACACTCCTAAAAATTTATAATTTATAATAATTATATTACAAGTTATACGCTTTGTAAAGTATTTTTAGTACAATATTAGCCCTTTTTGAATTATAAAACTGCCAAATCGGCAAACACCGAAAGCGTTTGCCGATTCTTTAAATTAAAAGACTGTACCTTATGCCTCCCTGTCCCATATATGCTTGGTATACCGAGCAACGGACCTTGGCAGGGCAAGATTTTATCAATCCTACGAGAGACACTGACGATACGCTTTGAACTTTAAGCGCAAGTCCGCAAGACTGCGTTAAACTTCTCGGCGCATTGATAGTTGCGCTCATTACGCCTCTCGACGATAAGTATTTGCGCATAGCCAGCGCGTCGTTTCGGGAGCGAAATATAATAAGAGAATAAATCATAGCTTCCTCCTTGGTATTTATGTAACTCGCTCCTAATACAATATATTAGAAAAAATACAATTTAGTGAGGGAAAAAATGATATATTTAGACAATGCCGCAACTTCAAGATTCAAGCCTAGACGTATGTTTGACGAAATGTTTAAACAACTCTCCTACTCTGCCAACCCCGGTCGTGGCGGACACAACGACTCTATAGATACGGCGATAAAGATATACGACACTCGTCAATTGATAAAGTCTCTGCTTGGTTGTGATTCAAGATATGAATTGATCTTTACTTCCAACTGTACCGAAGCGTGTAATCTTGCCATATTCGGATACCTATTCAACTTCAAAAATCAACACATAGACGTAATTTATACGTCAAACGAGCATAATTCGGTTGCCCGTCCGCTCCATCAACTCAAAAATATGATAGACGTCAACTTGATTGAGATTACTCCCGACAAGGACGGAATAATATCTCCGGTAGCCGTCGCCAACGCAATTACGGCTGATACTAAATTGATATGTGTCAATCATATTTCCAACGTCACAGGCAATATGACGGACATATTTCAGATAGGCAAAACGGCAAAATTGCATAATATTCCCCTATTCGTAGACGGCGCGCAATCGCTTGGGCACGTAAACGTGGATATGGCAGAAAACAATATTTCCTTTCTTGCAGGCGCAGGACACAAAGGGCTGCACGGCTCGCAAGGCACCGGATTTTTGATTTACGATACCGAGTACAACTTGCTCCCCATACGCTACGGCGGCACCGGCACGCATAGCGAAAGTCTTTCGCAGCCTTGCGTTCCGCCCGAAGCTTACGAATCGGGCACCGTCAACAGCGCAGGCATAATAGGTTTGGGCGCAAGCGCAGAGTGGACGTATCAAAACCTTGCAAAAATCTCTCTCAACACCAGATATTTAACGGGAGAACTTCTCTACGGACTTAAGCAAATCAAGAACGTAAGACTTTATTCTTCCCAAACCACCGGCGTAGTGTCTTTTAATTTCAAAGACTACTCTTCTACCGACATAGGAGATTATCTTAACGAACATGATATTGCCGTAAGATGCGGACTTCACTGCGCTCCGTTGATCCATACTCAACTTGGCACTTTGGAAAGCGGTACTGTAAGAGTGAGCGTGGGATATAACAACAGCATAAAGGATATACACGCCCTACTAAAGCATATTGACAACTTGAATAGATAATTTGTAACGCCAAACAAATTAAAAACATACAATAAACGAGGTGAAATTATGGATATGGACTTTGCAAAGATTATGCAAATGATGAATTCTATGAACGGCGGCGGTAAAAACGATATGGCTATGCTTATGCAACTTTTGCCCAATATGATGGGAAATGGTTTTGGCAACTCTGCGCCTTCTCAACCGACGCAAATCGCTCTCAACTCCGACGAAGTAAATAAGAGCATATTCAAACTCTATCAAGACGAAAAATAAATATGGACAAAATAGGACAAGTAAATTTATGAAAAAGAATAACAACAATTCAAATCAAGGCTTTTATAATTGGAATAATTCAAAGAGTAACGGATCTGCTCCGTCATTTGATTTTTCGCAAATGGCTCAAAATGGCAACTCTCAACCCACGTTAGAGAGCGAAATCAACAAATATTCGCACATGTCCGAAGAAAGACTTATGCAAGAAATGTTTGCGCTCGTCAATGCGGGCAGACAAAACGGCACTCTTGACAATGCCAAACTCGAAGAATTTTTCAACTCCGCAAGTTGTATGTTGAGCAGCGAGCAAATCGTCAAGTTAAGATCTCTTATCGACATGGCAAAGCAATCGTAGTGCTTTGCCATTTAAATCATTAATCTTCTTCCAACAGCTTTATCATATAATTTTTGATATTTCTCAACTTATCTTCGGATATTCCCTTTATACTTTCTAAAAACTTTTTTTCTTCGGGATTAAGCGCATATTTAACATATACTCTAATTATTCCGTCACAATAACTATTATATAAATTCTTTAGTGCATTAGATAATCTTATCACTACCTTATTGTCATTGTTTTTTCTTAAATACCATATTAGTCGAGCTTCGTCTTCCGTTAGGCTATTCTCTATATCATTTATAATTTTGTCTTCTAATTCTTTGTCCATATAACAACTCCACTTTTAATTGATAACTCTATTTTAACATGCAAATTTAGCTATGAATTAAAACACACGAAACTTGTGTGCCTTTCTTTCAAATCATTTCTATTTTACATGATTAAAATAAAATTACTTAAACTATGCGGAAAATGCATTATAATTATTGAAAAAAATATTTATAAAGACCCTTCGACTATGCTCAGGGTGACTCGTTCAAGGTGTGAGTTCCGCTTCCAACGCGTCATTCTGAGCGGAACAAAGTGAAGTCGAAGAATCTATTTCTCTTTCAGTAAGTCTTTCCATTCGGGATTTACAGAATTGATTAAAGCATTTTTTCTTTCTCTACGCCAACCTTTTAATTGCTTTTCTCTTGCAATCGCGTCCACAATACTTGAATATTCTTCTACGTAAACCAACTTATTTATGTTGTACTTTTTTGTAAAACTATCTACTGATTTGTCATTATGTTCATCTATTCTTTTATAAATATTACTTGTTACACCAATATATAT
>CAMWQA010000100.1 GCA_947176265.1 uncultured Clostridia bacterium
ATGTCATTTCGACCGCAGCGGAGAAATCTCAATCCGTTTTAAAAATTCATCTCGACAAAATAATTTTTATTTTTCAAGTATAAAAGCCCTTTTGCTGTCAAAAATCCAAATAACGACAGGCGGAGGGAATATGAAATCATTTGCGGTATACATATTGGCAATTACATTTTTATCAGCGGTATTAATGGGTTTGTCCTACCAAGTCAAGTTGCCCGACGGAGCAGTGGAAATGCAAGTATATTCGATTTCAACGCCCCTTGTCGGCGAGAGCGCGCAAGTCGATAAAATGACGAATTTTAATATTTATCATTATTATGACAAATTCGTTGGTATAAAAGATTGCAAGCTGGACAATACTTTGGGTGTTGCTTACATATATCCAAAAGACAAAACGGACGTAGATACACTAGTGGACAAGCTTTCGATAGACGTGGTATATACCCAAGACCTTGAAGACGGAATCACTTATTACGGCAAGAGCAAGGCAGGTAACTCGAGCGTATATATCGACAAGCAAGAAATCAACGTACAGATTGTAAAAAATAAAAATTATATCATCATTGGCTTTCCGCTGATTATGGGAAGTTACTAATTGGAGGTAGTAAAGATGTCAAAGCAAACGAAACGCACCAAAGAAAAGAGACAGAGCGCGCCAAATCAGACGGGAGTCAAGGTTGCGCAGTTTTTCAAAAAGAATATTTACGTAATCTTGATGATTATATGTATTCTCGCAATTGCGACTATGATAACCTTAGCCGTAGTACTCAACAACAATAACAACGACGCAGGCACGGTATTGAAGCCAATCGTATCGGGCGATGATAATTCAGGCGACTTGAAACCGCCGGTAAACAACCCAGACGACAACAAGCCTGACGACAACAAAAAACCTGACGAACCCGTTATCAATCCGCCGGCGCCTTCAAAGCAAGACTTTGTAATGGCAAATCCGATTGACGAGTATACCGTCGGACAAGTTTATTCGGAAGAGCATGTATACAACTTGACGCACAAATATTGGCACCCGCACGAGGGAATGGATTTTGCGGCAGCAGCAGGTAGCGAAGTCAAGTGCGTATTTGACGGTACAGTAAAGGAAGTGACGAATGACAGCTATTACGGAGCAACCGTCACAATTGAGCACCAAGACGGATTTACTACCGTATACAAGCTTCTTGACAACGTGTCCTTGAAAGCAGGGGACAAGGTATCAAAGGGCGACGTAATAGGTAAGGTATCCGATACGGCTTTGGACGAGATCGCAGACGGAGCGCACTTGCACCTTGAACTTTACAAGGACGGCAAGAAAATCAACCCAATGGATTATCTTTTGTCGGGAGATAAATAATCAAGTTTGGCGTGAAGAGAGGCTAGGCAAATCTAAAATATATCTTTTCAGCCAATACAGCATCTGACTCTAACCATCGTACAGCAAGTACGATGGTTTTCGTCTAATACTATCTTGACAAAAATCTACTATTTTATTTTTTGCCTATCTCTCTTCCTGCCAAACTAGAGTGGAGTTTTCTTTTTTGTTGATACTGTAAAATATGCAAGAAATCTCAAGCAATATAAAAAGAGGCTGCCTTGCGATAAGGCAACCTCTTTAATTATAAATATATAGATTATTTATTTTCTACTTTCTTGGTAAAGCACTTCGTACGCATTAAGCCATCGCAAACGTTGACGATTTGGCTGCAACAAGCGTTGTTGTGATTATAGTTGCACTTGGTGCTGTCGCACTGAATGAATACTTCACTGTTGTCGTCAAAATCAAAATCCTTTGCAGCTTCTATGTTGGCTTTTTCCTGCTCGAGTATTCCGTACTCGCGTTTAACTTTGGTTTTGCAGACGCCGTTTTTGTTGACGCATATCACTCCTGCATTGCAATGACAATTGGTATTGTGCACGCAATTGCGAGTTGTACATTTAAGTCCCGACATATTTTCCTCCTTTTACGCGGCGGTGCATACCGCCTAAGTTTACTATTATTATAGTCAAAATCAACGTATTTATTCTAAACTCAAATTTACTATTGCTATGTTGAGATTTATGTGCTAAAATATATTCAAGTGAGGTAGGATATGAAAGTACTATTGTTAAAAGACGTAAAGAGCGTAGGTAAAAAAGGCGAGATAATCGAGGTCAACGACGGCTATGCTCGCAATTTCTTGATAAAGAAAGGATTGGCGCAACAAGCCACCGCGGGAGTTATCAACGAGACAAATCAAAAGAATGCCGCGCTTGCGAGACAAAAGCAAAAGGAGTATGAAGACGCAGTCGCCACGGCAAAAGAACTTGACGGCAAGGCAATCAGTATAGTAATCAAATTTGGGGACAACGGCAAGTCGTTCGGCGCAGTCACGTCCAAAGAGATAAGCGGAGAACTTGCAAAGATGGGTTACGATATTGATAAAAAGAAAATAAATCTCAAAGATTCAATCAAGACCGCAGGCGTATTTGACGTGGAAATCAAAGTATATACCAATGTCAGCGCGACGGTTAGGGTAGAAGTAAAACCCGAGTAATATTCAGCGTCTATTGTTTCTGTTTCTTGCGCTTAAGAGTATAAGCAAAATTCTTGCGACTTGAGCAAGCGACATAAAGAAAGAGATCAAATAAGTTCTTGCTGCGCAACTCAATACTTTTGCAGACGTCTTTACTTCGTCTTGAGTAAGTATACCGCATTCGACGAGTTGCTTTTTTGCTCTCGAACTTGCATTGTATTCGCAAGGAAGAGTAATGAAAGTAAAGAGCGCGTACAATACGTAGCATATCAATGCTCCGAAATAGAAATATACAGAAATTCTTGTGCCGGCTACGGCGATAAATTCAAAGATAATTCCAATTAACAACAACGGCGTAATCATTCTCGACACTACGTTGACGACGGGCACTAGCGCGCCTCTCAACTTGATTGGGGCATAACCCTCTGCGTGTTGGATTGCGTGGCCTACCTCGTGCGCGGCTACCGCAATTGCGGCAAGAGAAGAGGAGTTGATTGTCGCTTGAGAAAGATAGACCGTATTGTTGCGTGGGTCGAAATGGTCTGTCAGCATACCTGCGCACTTGCCTATATTTACGTCAAAGAGTCCGTTGATATCTAGGATTTTTCTTGCCGCCTGTCCTGCGCTCATAGCGCAACTTGCAGGGATAAGATTGTATTTTGAGTAAGTAGTTCGCACTGATATGCTTGCAAAAATCATCCACAAGAAAAGCGGAATAGACGAGTATGCAATTATGAGGACTATCGTTTCAAACATTTATATATCTCCGATATAGCATTTAGATTATCCTAAAAGAGACACTCGTTAAGTGGCTCTTAAATAGAGTATATCATATAATAGAGAATATATGCAACGCTAGCAATGTCAAATCTACGTTAATTTAATTTTTTGTATTTTGCCTTGACATACGTCAAATTTAAAAGTCTTGGTATACAGTCCGTTGCAGTCGGAGTATAGCAATACCATTTCAAAGGGTTTATAATCGAGACAGTCGCATATCCCCACAAAATCCCCCAATATTTCCTTTAAATCGCAATTGCGCAGCGCAGAGCAAAGACAGTCTTTTGCGCAATCGCTGTCGCCGTAGCACACGCTTTCCACAAGCGTGTACGGAATGAGCTCGTCAATATATGAGTGGGCGCATCGGTTTTCAAAGTGACGGCTTTGTTCGACGAAACAGTCTTGGCAAAAACTCAACTTGCGTATGCACTTGCGCCCCATGGTGTCGTTCAAATAATCGCACACTCTCAATCCGTCTTCTTCTGCAATAATATCGTCGCAACATATATCGAGAAGCAGAGTATAGTCGTCTTTGTAATGCAATACGCAGGCGTATTTCTTGCCGTTCTCAAGGTCGGCAAAGATCGTCAGAAGCTGGCCGCTGCTTATGGGCATGCAAGAGAATTTTGAGTCAACCACTTTGCAGGGCGCGCAAAGAGTGATAAGTTCGTTTTGAGTCTCCACGCTTATTTTGTGACATTCTTCTATATGGCAAGTCAAACAGTGCGCCGCGCCGTTGTTTGGCTCAAGTACCTTTTGAATATATATTTTGTTTTGAATATTTTGCGGTTTTCTTTTGGGACAAAATCTCACGATAAAATCTTTGCCGTAGCGGATAAATATCACGTCGTCGCGTAATTTGCATTTGCCGTCGGCAGCGCAGATAATAGGCAAATAATCGTCGTCGTAGGGGATATATTGAATACAGAATTTTTCGCAGGTATTTGCAACGCGATCAATGCATTTTACGCCGTCGATAAGTATCACGCCTTGGGGATTGTCAAAATATAGTTTTGTCATAATTGCCTCTTTTCAATATATGCTTAAAGAAGCTGAATATGTGTGAGCTTTGCTTTCAATGCTTAATTCCTAACGTAATTTCGAGCGAAGTCGAAGAATCTCTGAATCAATAAACAAATTAAAAGCAAAATGCAACGCTATTTAACGAGCGTTGCATTTTTTATTACAATAATTTTCTATTTCTTAAAGAATTTCCACAGTTCCAAAAAAAGTATACTTTTACTGACTGCTCCTGAAAGAGCATAATTTATCAAA
>CAMWQA010000101.1 GCA_947176265.1 uncultured Clostridia bacterium
TATTTATGCAGTATTATTGAATAAATATACGATAAATTGAATATTATGCAAATTTAATATCTATCCTTAACTTAAAAGGTATGTACGAATTGGCACATACCTTTTAATAACACTGACACAAAGTGGCAATATACCTCGCTAAAACTGCTCTTTGCCTCTATCCACGTACTTCATAGAATCTTTGCTCAAATCAAAACCTTGATAAGTTTGTTGGTAGCACTTGCCTCTCATCGCTTTAATCTGCGCGTCGGTTGCGCTGCCTGACGGAGCTATAGCGTCGTTTTGGTCGCGCATAATCACGCCGTCAACGATGCTCAACAATACCCAGTCTCTCACGATATTGTGGATACTGAAGTCTCCGTATTCTTTCTTTAAACCTTCGCTCTTAACTACCGTCACTTTTTTTGATAATTTTTCAAAACTTTTGTCGCTTCCGTCGTACTTATAATAAGAAGTCGACGCGATACCCATACCGAAATACATATCAACTGCAATATCTTTCTTGCCGACTACATAATCTGTAATATCGGCGAACAAAACGCTGGGTTTTCTCTCTTTCAAAGGCTCGTTTGTAAAAGAGATTTTATCATTTTTGATACTGTCCCATCCCGAGATAAGCGCTATGCTTCCAAAGTAAGGATCGGCAAGCGTCATACGTGTTGGGATGATATGATTATTCTTAAAGGCTTTTTTCTCTTGCTGTTTGACAAGTTGATACGTCGTCGCCAAAGCAAGTTGACTTCCGTAACTATGTCCTACTATCTTGACGTCGCCATTATAATCTTCGCCCAACGTGAGAGCAAGCTCCATAGCCATTCTAACCGACAAAGCGTCTCCGCCGTCAAAGGTCAACCATATATATTTAAATAAATTCGACAAATCTTTAGCATAAGAAAACCAACTCAAACAAGCCACATTGTAACCTTGCTCTTTCAAAATCTTTGCGTAGTCTCTTACGTCAGACGTACCAGTGTTGCTTACTGTCTCTTTATGCGTAACGAAATCCTCAAATAGTCCATCGGTGGAATTATTCTTATCGGGCTCCCAACCGTGCGCAAATACAAAAGTGGGCTTTGCGGGGTCAAAATACTTTACGTCCATATCCGATCCGCTTCTTACGTAATCATAATTGTCGTCTCCAAACCAATAAATACCGTACTTTGTAGTGGCGTCATAACTCATCTCGACTTTGGAGCACGCCACCGCAGACGTTGGAATACAGCACAGTATTGCTGCCGCAAGAAAAATCAATATTATTTTATTTAAAGCCTTTACTCTGTGATTACTGTTTAACATAAATCCCCTTTTCTTTATCATTCTGTAGATCTTATTATCTCTATTATAATATGACTTATAAAATAAATCAATCAAAAAAAATGGGAGACCTAAGTCTCCCATTTATATTATTTGTTGGATGCTTATTTGACTACGAACTCAACCAATGCTCCGTTTTCAACTGCAGCATTCTTGCAAGAAGTCTTAACTTTAGTTGCGCTACCGTCAACGATTATCTTAACGTTGGCAATATCGAACTTGGATACAGCCTCGATAGTTACGTCGGTGGTTACGCCGCTCTTATTGCCTTGAGCAACAGCCGTTGCAACTTCGATAGTTACGAATGCGTTGAGGCTTGTAGACTCGAGGTTAACTGCGCCTTCGAATACTACGTTGTCAAGAGTACCGTTGTTGACTGCTGCTACGCCTGCAACAAGATAATCTCTTACGCCCATCTTAGCTGCGATGGAAGCATTTACGTTGCCCTTCAAGGTCAAGTTGCTTACCTTACCGTTGTTGACTGCGATGAATGCAACCTTGTTGTCGTACATACCCTCAACCGTGAAGTTGGAGATCGTCTTGCCGTTGCCTTCGAGAACGCCGCTGAATACGCCGATAGGATTGATTACCGCGCCGTTCATATCAATGTCTTTGGTAATGACGAGAGTCTTGCCTTCATAGTCAACGTTTCCTTGTGACATGTTGACAATTTGCTCTGCTGTGAAGATGTAGTACTCTTCGCCGAGGTTGAAGCCAATAGCGCTTGCCGTACCGCTTATAGTTACGCTTGCGTAGCATACTGCGCTATTTACGTTGATAGCAATTACGTGCACGCCGTTTTCCATAGAAGCAAGTGATTGATAAGGAATTGTGAGAGTATTGAAATCTGCATTATAAGTTGCGCCTGCAACGTTTGCGGAAACTACTTCGTCATCCTTGTCGTCTACCATAGTACCCGAAAGCTTGATTTCCAAAGGTTTCATATTGTCATTGCCAGACTTGTCGTAAGCGAAGTCTGCTTTGTCCATATGAACGGTACCGTCGTATTTGAACGTCGTCAATACTTCGATAACTTTGCCGTAAGAAGTCTTGTACTCGAGAGTAGCCGTTTGGTCAAACTTCATTGCAGGATCTTTAACGGTAATTACGCCGTTTTCAATATTGAGGTACGTGCTGTCCCATACTGCGCTGTCCATAGATACTGTCGTAGCGTAGGTAGCGCCTCTGTTCTTCAAATTGTAAGCGTATGCGTTATACTCCGGAAGAGCCGTCTCGGTTGCCGACAATACGATGGTGTTGCCGCCAACGATATTGGTAATAACGCTTTCCTCGCCTGCCTTGTAGAGAACGATTTCGCCTTGAGCAATGTCGATAGCCTTGCTGAGGTCGCCTATCTTGATATTTGCAATGCTGCCGATAGAAAGAGCAACCAAGAGGTCGATATCGTAATAGAAGCCACCTTCAAAATATACTGCTCCGGCAATGCTTACGTTTTCGTCAAGCAAGTTGCCTGTGTTCATAAATCCGTACAAACCGTTGAAGTTGCCTACTTCTGCCTTAATTCCGAGGCTTACTACGCCTGCAAGAATATCAAGCGCCAACGTGTTGGCAAGACCGATTTTCATCTTAGCGCTACCGGAAAGATCTACTTCAACGCTCTTTACGCCGTTGCCGTCGAGCTTCTCAGCAAAGGTATTTACGCCCTCGCCCTTGTTGTAGGTTGCGCCCAACATATAATTGAAATCAGAAGAAATCTTAACGCCGAACGAACCGGAGAATGCAAACGAGAAGCACAAATCGCATTGATATCTAACAGATACAGCGCCGTTTGCTATAGGAAGAACCCAAGTGAAGAGAGGTGCGGCAACGCCGGCTTCTGCATCTTCAAGTTGAGCAGTCTTCTCTATCAATTCCGTCAAGTTGGTAACGTCGTAGAAGCTGTAACCAGATTCGAGTTTTACAGTAGTGTCAACGGTGTTGTATACGTAAGCGATAACGCCTGCGTCAACTTCGTTGCCATCCAAATCTACGTTTACTTGAGCGTTTACTTTGATAGTGCAATCAAATTCAAGTACGAGGTCCGTCTTAAACTCGCCGATTGCTACTACGCTTGGAATTCTCATTGTGATTTTTGCCTTGATAGCGTCGTCAACTTTCTTTACGTCAAAGTTGAACGTAGGCTTTGCGCCGAAGAAAGTAACTGCGGCTTGAGCCAATTCGCTGTTTTCCAAAGCTTCTTTAACTGCTTCTTCATAGATAAACTCTACGTCGCTTTCAGCCGTCATCTTCTGATTGTCTTCAACGGTAAATTCGTCGTATACTTCAGAAATTTGAGGCTTAACGTAAGAGATACCTACCAAAGTGCTGTCAACGCGTTTGCAAGTCTCAACCTTGTAAGCTTCTTGCATACCCGTCTCTTTATCGTTGATCAAGATTACGTCTCCGACGTTGATTTCAGCGCCGTTTGCTTGCAAGTTGAAAGAACCTACGATTTCCTGTTGAGCGCTGTTTGCTCTCTTAACCAATTCAGGCTCGGCAATGGTAGTCATTCTAGCCTTGTCAAATTGGAGAAGACCGTCGACGTATTGAACGCTTTGCGTAAGATCTTGCGTAACGGCAAAGGTAATTTCTTTGATATTTTCCTTGTAACCGTCAAAGCGCAACGACTTGTCAATGGTAATCTTGTAGATGTTGCCGGTCGTATAGAAGCCTACAGGCGGATAAACTATGTATCTACCCTTACCTTCAGCTACGACTTCCACGTCTACGCTTTCTTTTGTCACTGTTTCAATGACTGTGATTAATTCCTCGACGTTGGTTGCATTTGCGTCCGCCAACACTGCAAAGGTAATACCTTTGTGCGCATTAGCGATAGATGCCGTACCGACTTTATCGCGGTCCATACCCAACGAGGAATCAGAATCGTCGCCGTCGTTCTTCTGGCAGCCTGCCGCCAATGCGAAGATCATAGCGAACACGAGAATAATGCTAATAAATAATATCGCTTTATTCTTTTTCATAAAACTTTCCTCCCTCACAAATAATAATTGAATTTTGGATAACCCTATTCTATAATATCTATATTATAGTTATCAAG
>CAMWQA010000102.1 GCA_947176265.1 uncultured Clostridia bacterium
GAAGAAATGTTTGAACAGCAGGACGTTGAAGAAGACGAAATTCACAACCAACAATATGTTTTACCGTTTAAAAAGAGACTTGATATTAAGAAAGACCAAAAGGCAATAGCTCGTCAGCGTCGCCATAGAAATATAGGCAGATTCTTTGCGTGCGTTTGCGTGCTTGCGTTTTTGGGTATGATCGCAGGAATTCTTGCGGGTACTTATACCGTTGCCGATAAAGTTTGGATGGATAACGTCGGCGAAGAAGCCGGAGTCGAGTTCAAAGAATTGTTTACGCTTTTCAACGGAGTCGTCGATACCAACGAAGATAAGATAGTTACCAAAGGCTACGGCGCAGATGACCTTGACGCTTTTTATTCCAATTTAAAGCGCAAAATGTTCCTTGCGCAAGACTACGATTTGTCAATCAGTCAGATATTAAGCTCGGTAATGAGTTCTACGGCGGGCAAAGAAGAAGGTCAGGAACAAGTTCCGTATACCACTATGGGAGTTGACGGCTACGATTTGCAATACGTATATTTAGACGCCGACGGCAATGAAGTGACGAGCGACGAAAAGCCTACGGAAGAAGAGACGAAATCTTCTTTGACCGGCAATGAGGAATTAGATAAACTTTTGCAGGAGATACAGTTTGACTTTTCATCTCTTGAGCAATACGACGGCGGACAAAGTATTCTTGAAATTTCCGACAAACAGCTTGGCGCGGTAATCAACGACGCATTTTCCGCATTGGCAGGTTCTTTTGACGGTTTGAAAGAAATAGAGCAGACGATAGGTAAGTCTTTGAACGAAGTCATTGCCGTAAAGCAAATCATCATATCGGGAAGCGAAATAAATTCCGTAGACACAAGTTTGAAACTTACGTTGGAAGTCAAGGTTAAGGACTTGCTGTCCAATCTTTTGCCCAAATACGGAGTGCCGCCGATAGTAAGTATGATTTTGCCCGAAAGACTTTACGCGTCGGTTAGAGTATATCCTTACGACAATACAAAGCCTATCGACGCGTCTATCAACAGACTTGAAGAGAGCAAGGTCAACAAGATAGTAAGAATAGCGGACGTCATACTCAAAAAGACCGGACAGACGCAATCTATAATCGACTTGCTAGTTCAAGTCAACGGCAAGGTAGTTGAGGTTCTCAACAAGGCGCAGGAAAAATTGCCTATTACTTTCGTGCCTACTCAAGGCAGTATAGATCTATATCCAATAGAATCGCTTATGGGTATGTTGGACGTCGACGTTACCGAGCAGGCGTTCCTGTATATGCTCAGGGATATCAAGTTGCCTACAGACGAGTCGTTGGGACTAGTTATGCCTACTCCCGATAAAGTAAAAGAGAAGACCAACGAATTCGTATCCGAGATTAGCGTCAAGTATTGTCTTGACAATTCAGACGGCAAGATAAGCGCGGACAATACGATAAAGGACGTCATGAATTTTGCAAGCAGCGAAGACGCGCTTGAGGCTATACGGCTCAATAGTATGGATTATTCGGGCAATTATTCTCAACAACTTAAGGTACGCACGTCTTATATAGCATTAGCTGGTATGCTGTCCGATTACGTCAAGAACGAAGGCTTGATGGGAGATATCAAAGCCGATATAGTCAAGATGAGTTACAAGTCGGCTACTGAAGTACTTTCCGTTGATATACGCATCAATCTATCGCAAATGTTGGGATTTGACGACGATAGCGTTATGTCTTCGTTGATAAAGCAGTTAGTTCCGGAATATATCTACGTCAGCGCAAATATATGCGTCAACGCAAGCAAAAACACTCCTACTACTATTGAAATCAACAAAACTGGAGTAGAAAATTCCAAAGCGCATCTTGGGACTTTGACTGCGCTTGCGAATAAGTTTGGCATGGACACGTCGTCGTTGACATACGATGAGATATGCAAAAAGATAGACAGCGGTATTCAAGACGGACTTGCGCAAATGCAGGAGAAGATTGGTTGCGAGATACTTTTCACTCCCGAATACGCGTATTTGCCCAACCTATTTGAAGTAGTATGCGGTACGGGTATGCTTGACGAAGACGAAGACCACAAGATTGCGCCCGAGACCTTATACAGTATAATGAAACAAGTCTATACCTTTAAAGTGTTAGAATCCGATATTAACAAAGCTAAAAACGTCAACGGTTTTATCGGCGAGTTGGAGAAAAACTATTATTTGCAAAAAGGTTCTATAGTCGATGACGGAGACGGCAATATATTGCAAAGCGTCACGGCTTTAAAGAATGACATAGGTTCGGCGTTAGACAAGTCGGCTTTGGCTAGCGACAAGCGAGATATCGGCGTAATTCGTCCAAAGATGTCGGCAGGCGAGTTTGCTTACGTTATGGAACACAGAATTGATATGGACAATTTAAACGAGACGCTTAATTCCGCCAAAGTTTTGGGAGGCAATATCTACGAGAGCCAATTTGTTTTGTACATGGAAGCAAGTCTTTATAAGGAGAAAGAACAAATACAGACTCAATCTGACGAGATTTTGCAAGACGTCGAAGACGTTGACATGAGCAAATATTCCAATTTGTTGCCTCAACATGCTTACATTACGTTGATAATAGACACTGACAAAATGATGAATGGCAGTTCCGAGAGCGCCGTCAAAGTAGTGCTTGACGGAATGGAGGATAGCGATGCGGCAGGTTTCTTCTCCATAATTCGCAAGTTGACGGGCAAGAGCGTGACGAGCGAAGAGATAGAGGAGACGATTGACGTTCAGCTCAAAGACTATATGAGCGCTATCAAAGGCATCAATTATGAGTTCAAGGATGGCAATCTCATACTAGACAATATCTTCAACGTAATTGCCGACAGCAATATAGTCAAGAGCGATGATCCCGACGCTCATGTCTTTACCGGTCAAGAGATACGCGAATTTTTGCAACAGTTTTACGGATACGATTATGATTCTATCACGGTTGATGATCCGCCTGCAGGATTGGACAAAGATAAAATGAACGTGTCGTATACCACTGATGCTCCGCAAAAGAATAATGTCAATCTTTTCCTCGATATAGTAAATCGTACTGTTACGGGAGCAATCGGAAGTTGGAATATCGCGTCAATGATAGACACTGACAGTTTGCTTGAACCTCTCGGTATTGATAAGAATGCGCAAAATAGCGACGACGTTTTAAAACTTAAGTATTCTGTATTGTTGCCTACGAAAGCCAACGGCAACAGCGAGTTTGAGGATATAAGAACCAAGCTTGGGCTTTTGGATAAAGAGTATTTTATCGTCACTCTTGATATGGACGTGGCAGCGGCGGTAGGCGAAGCCGTGTCAATTCTTCCCGAGAGAATGGACTTGACGTTGTGTATGGATTTGTCGAGCGAAGACGTGGTAATCAAATTTAACGCGGCGTCTGACGAGCACAACCTATTGTCCCGTCTCATTGAAAATAGCCGTTCCGATGAAGAAGGCGGACTCAACTTGAGCAATATCGACGAAGTCAAGTCGAAGATTATGAATATGGAAATAATCAAAGAAAAAATAACTGATAATAATTATATAGTTATTACTTTGGGAATGTTGTTGAGAAGCGGCGGAGACGTGTTGCCAATTGCAAAAGTCAACGAGACGGTTGTCAAGGACGAGAACGTAGTTGTCGGTATGAGCGCGATGGTAATCGATTATAAATTAAGCTAAATAGCCTTAATGGCAATCATATATTGGAGGTAACTAATGAAAAAGCATTATGATACTTTAGAGATAGGTCACATATCTTTGGATTACAATATTGACTATCTTGACCATCAAATTATCGAAGTTGGCGGAGCTGTAATTTACTCGTCTGCGGCAGCTTACGCAGGCGGTTACAAGGTGGGAGTAGTTACAAAGCTTGCTCCGCAGGACAAGGACAGGCTTGATTGCTTTGTCATTGACAAGCAAGACGTATTCTTTATCCCCAGTAAAGAATCTACTTCTATTCGCAACAAATATCACACGGCAGACAAAGAGAGACGCACTTGCACTTGCATAGGGCAGGGAGACAGTTTTACTATTGACGATATTCCCGACGTCGACGTTGACGTATATCACTTTGCAGGACTTATCTACGGAGATTTTGACGGAGACTTGATGATAGAGCTATCCAAGCGCGGTAAGATTGCCGTAGACGTTCAGGCTCTTTTGAGACATGCCAACAGGGCTACGGGAGAGATGTATTTTGAAGATTGGGCGGATAAGAAACGCGTTTTGCCGTATATTGATTATCTCAAAACGGATACGGCGGAAGCCGAGATACTTACCGGACAGACTGACAG
>CAMWQA010000103.1 GCA_947176265.1 uncultured Clostridia bacterium
GCATGCGTAGTATCAATATTATTGATTATTATATTTACAAGTAAGGGCGCGGGATATTTATCCAAGGCTAAGCAAAGCAAGAAGTTGGCGGAGAGCAGATACAAATCTTATTACGCGGCAACGTTCTTGGGCATGGCTTTTGCAACGTGGACAGTGATAGCGTGCGTGCTTATGGCGTTGGCGGTAGTAAGCTTGATATTTATGCTATTGGCAAAGAGCAAGTATAACAAGTCGTTGATATACGCCGATGAACTCAGAGAAGAATACGAGCGCAAGAAGAGAGAAGAAGAGAAAGCGGATGAGAAAGAAGAGGCAAGAAAGCGCGACGAGAATATGCGTATGATGTTTATGGGTATGTTTGGCGGCAACGGCAATATGGGGCAGAGCGCGCCGCAAGAAGCGTATGCAGGCGGTTATGGAATAGGCGCAGATGAAATACGAGGAATTATTTCCGAGACGGTTACGGCATTGCTACCGGGAGTACAGCAAGCTCTGCCGCAACAAGCGTCGACGAATGACGAACTTGTCAACAAACTCATAGAACAAAACGAGATGTTGATGCAAAAGCTTGCAGAGCAACAACCTGCAGAGCGCGTCATAGAGAAAGAAGTAGCGGCTTCTACAGTCAACGACGATGCAATCAAAGAGTTGATGGATCGCAACGACGAAAGACTCCAAAGCATAATGGAGAAAAACGACGAACGCATCGAAAGACTTATGGATAAGATAATGGAACTCTCTGCAAATCAAAACGTCCAACCGCAAGTGCAGGTAGTTGAGAAAGAAGTACCAGTCGAAAAGATTGTGGAAAAAGTTGTCGAAGTACCTGTAGAGAAGATTGTCGAGAAGGAAGTCAAGGTAGAAGTTCCTGTCGAGAAAGAAGTCATCAAGGAAGTTAAAGTTCACGTGCCTGCTCCCGAGAAGCCTAAGAAAGAAGTAGCTCCAAGACTTACGCTCGATGAGGCTTACAAGCTTTTGTCCAAACAACAGCAAAAGTACTTTGACGGATTGAGACAGTACGCTCTTTCAAAGCCGAACAGCAAAGAGAAGAAGTCGACTTACGCTATCACGATTGGACAATCGACAATCAATCCGCTTTTGAAATTGACAATCAAGAAAGATATGACTGTAGCGCTCTTCAAGATGGAAGACGAGTACTTGAAAGACATTAAGAGAGACGCATCGAGCGACGGCACTAAAGTCAAAGTCAAGGAGACTGAAGTAGCAATTGCCGACGCGCAAGCTTGCAAGGTAGCGAAGAATATGATCGACCTTAGAGAAGATCAGATTGAGCGCTATCAAGACCTTTTGAAAGAGCAGCGCGCGACAAGAAATAAAAAGTAAGACCGACTGCGTATAGCGGCGCACCTTTTGCCTAATCAACGAGTCGACCTCGGGGTCACGTACGGCAAGCCCTCACCGCTCGGTCGCTCTTGCTGAGACAAAATCTGCAACACTCTCCGCACTCGCGCGATGCGTTTAACGTCATTCTGAGCGAAACGAAGTGAAGTCGAAGAATCTCTGAATAAAAGAAACCGTAACTAAAAAGGTGTGTACAATTCCGTACACACCTTTTTCATATCACTCGCTATAGGCGAATATAACTATTGCAGAGCAATAATATAACTGTCGCAACGCGACAATAAAACTTATACCGCCGCTAGGCGGTATAAGATTACTTGCTTTCTCTTGCATTGACGACTTCTTTGGTTTGCGGGTCTACGATAGCCGACCAATAATCTCCTTTGTTTTTGATAAACGATACATACCAAAAATATTTGCCTTCTTCTTCAGTTTGAGTAAGTAGTTTGACGTAACACTCTCTGTCAAAAGAGTTGTTGGCAAGGGCGGCGTCTATCTTTTCCTGATAATGCGCGTAAGCTATCTCCAAAGCGTTTTCGCCGTTGCATTCAGCGGGGCAGAGATTGGCAAGCGTATATTCAAGGCTCGTTTCGCCAAGCGTGAGAGTAAGGCTTTCAATGTCTCCTAGGTCGGCGATATTTTCAATTTTGCAAGCGAGATTTATTCCCAGCTTATTTTTTGAGATACTTCCCGTTGCGCTAGATTTGCTACCCTTAATCGTGTACTCATAGGTATTTGACAGGGTATCGACGTTGTGCGGTGTAAGCGTGAGAGTGCTGATCTCCATGACCTTGTCCGTTTTGCCGTCTGCGATAAAATGTTCTTCTTGAGTTATTACGCTCAAAGATACGTCAAAATTGTCGTCGGTAGCGGTGTAGAGCGCATTTTGCATATAGCTAGTATGCTCTGATAATTTTTCAAGATTTGTCTTTTGCTCTTTGCAACCTACGCAAGCTACGATAATTACCGCGAGAATTGCAACAGATATGATTGCCTTAAAAAACTTTTTCATATATCCTCCAATATAATTTGATATTAAATAATATGTGGACAAGTAGGAGAATATGCAAAATAAAAAGGAACATATCTTGCAATACGTTCCTTTGAATATCAATGCTTGTTGTGAAATAGTTTTATTTTGTAGATTTCTTCGCCAACTTTTCTTCGCGCTTTTCACGTTTTTCGTTCTTTTCAATCAATTTGGTCTCTTTGTTGGCTTGTTTGGTCTTTTCTTTCTCAAGAGCTTTTTTCTCTTTTTCGTTTTGTTTGATTTCTTTTATAACGTCGTTGACCATGACGGTTTTGCCTTCCTTTTTGCGCTTTTCCATTGAGCTCTTATTCAATATATGTCCCAATGTGCCGAATACGCCGCCAAGCAACTTAAACATGGCTCTGAAGTATTTTTTATTGCCCCACATAAGCATACCGTCGATGAGAGAAGTATGGATAAGACCCGAAGATATACCCACGAGACCGCGAAGCGGCATTTCTTCCATACCTTGCTTAAGCATCATCATAGTGGTAATATCCGCGTTGGGCACTTGGCTTTTGATAATTGACGGAGCGACCTTGACGATAAGTTTGCCAATCAAGCACACTTTGAGTTCGCCAATCGTGGTATTATAATCGAAGTAACCGCGCTTGGTATCTGCATTGACGGGAATATCTCCGCCGTAAATTTTTGCAAATTGTTCGGCAGGTATTTCGTCGCAGTGCGCAATATCGTAATAGCAAGGGCATATCGACTTATAATCGGGCACAATCTTTTCCTCTTGGTCGAACGCGACGTCAATTACGCCTTGCAATCTTATATCTCTGCTTGACGCGCCGATGAGTATATTGTATTGACCGTTGGTAGCGTACCAATCGCCAATCGCCGTATTGTAGAAAGCAAAAGAGCGATAATCGAGCGTATGCGTGACTTTGACGCTTTCGCCTGCCTTGACGAAGACTTTTTCAAATCCTTTAAGTTCTTTCTTGGCTTTGAATACGACGGGCTTTGGATCGCTGACGTACAGCTGACATACCTCGTATCCGTCCATATTACCTGTATTGGTAACGGTGTAGGATACCTGCATACCTTCGATTTGCAGGTCGCTGTATTCAAAAGTCGTATACGACAGACCGTAGCCGAATGGGAAGAGCACGTTTTTGTTTGCGCTGTCGAAATATCTGTAGCCAACGTAAATGCCTTCTCTGTATTCGACGTTTTTTGGACCCATAGGGAAGCACTTGCTGACGATATTGTCTTCTTCCTTTATCGGGTATGTCTCGGCGAGTTTACCGCTTGGATTGACCTTGCCGAAGATTACGTTATACAAAGCCTCTCCGCCTGCTTCGCCGGGGAGATATGCGTTGAGCATAGTATTGACTTTGCCTATCCACGGCATCACGACGGGCGAACCGCCAAAGAGTACCACGACGGTGTTGGGATTGATAGAGGTCATTACCTCAATCAAATCTGTGTGGCTCTTGGGTATTGTCATGTGAGAGCGGTCATAGCTTTCGCTTTCGTATTGGTCAGTCAAGCCGACGAACAACAATACTTTCTTATGCTTTTTAGCCACTTGAATAGCCTCTTCAAGCAGTTTTTCATCAAGTTTGTCGCTGTTTACGTCGTAAGCGGGAGCAAACTCATACTTCTTGCCGTTCTTGTCCATTGCCTCAAGGAAGTTGACAAGCTTAAATGGATTTATTCTCGAAGAGCCCGAGCCTTGATAGCGCAATTCATGAGCCAGTTCGCCAATGATAGCAATATCGTCTTCGCTCTCGTCGAGAGGCAACACCTTGTTGTCGTTTTTCATAAGTACGAAGGATTGTTCGGCAATCTCTCTTGCCACTTCGTGCGCTGCGTCGTAATCAGCCTTGTAATCGGGTTGCAGAGCAGCTGTCGCTGA
>CAMWQA010000104.1 GCA_947176265.1 uncultured Clostridia bacterium
ATTCTTGAGATTTTCTATTTCAAGTTGAAGCTTGCGGGCTTTTTCCTGATTGTTGGCAAGCTTTTCTTTTTCTTTGTCAATGAGCGCCTTTGGAGCTTTTGCAACAAAGCCTTGATTGGAAAGCATCTTTTGGCTTCTCTCGACTTCTTTTTGCATGTAAGCAAGTTCTCCGCTCAATCTCTCGATTTCCTTTTTAACGTCAACCAAATCTCCAAGCGGCACTGCTATCTCGCCGAAATCTCCAAAGAGCGAAACTATCTTCTCTGCAATTGAGCTCTTGTCTTGCAAAAACTCTGCGGTCTCTACTCCCGCAAGTTTGTAGATATAACTTACGTCCTTTGGATTGATAGAACTTGCAATAAAGTACGCCTTGATCTTCTTTGACGGAGCGACGCCCTTTTCGGCTTTCATATTACGGATTGCCTTGACTGCTTCCATTGCCTTGGCAAATTCTCCGCTCTCCTTTGCGTAATTGTATTTCTTGTTGACGGTAGGCCAACTGGATATTACGATACTCTTCTTAGCCGTCGGCAAGTTCTTGTATATCTCTTCCGTGATAAACGGTACGAACGGATGCATAAGCTTTAAGATATTCTCAAGTACGTATACGAGCACGGAAAGCGTATTGACCTTCTTGTCCTCGTTGTCTCCGTACAAAGCTACTTTTGCAAGCTCGATATACCAGTCGCAGAACTCCGTCCATACGAAATCGTACAATTTAGCGGCAGCGTTGCCAAGCTCGTATTTTTCAAGGTTGGCGGTAATCTCTTTGGTAGCCTTGTTGAGTCGCGAAAGTATCCACTTGTCTGCGTTGGTCAATCTGAAAGCACCCATTTCTTTTACGCGTACTCCCTCCAAATTGAGAAGAACGAATCTCGACGCATTCCAAAGCTTGTTCATAAAGTTGCGCGAAAACTCCGTCTTTTGGTCGGTGTATCTCGTGTCGTTGCCGGGCGCCAAGCCTTGAACGAGCGAAAATCTCAAGCTGTCTGCTCCGTAACTGTCTATAATTTCAAGCGGATCAATGCCGTTGCCTAGAGACTTACTCATCTTTCTGCCTTGAGAGTCGCGGACAATGCCGTGGATAAGCACTTCTGGGAAAGGTATCTCGCCCATGTGCTCTATGCCCGAGAATATCATTCTCGCAACCCAGAAGAATATTATATCGTACGCCGTAACGAGCAAACTGTTGGGATAGAAATATTTGAGGTCTTCAGTATTGTCCGGATAACCTAGCGTGGAGAATGGCCACAACGCGCTGGAAAACCAAGTGTCAAGTACGTCTTCGTCCTGTCTTACGCGTTTGCTACCGCACTTAGGACATACGTTGACTGCCGTCTTGGATACCGTCATTTGTCCGCAGTCGTCGCAGTAATACGCGGGTATTCTGTGTCCCCACCAAAGTTGACGCGATATGCACCAATCTTTGATATTTTCCATCCAATTGTAATACGTCTTGCTAAATCTTGAAGGGATAAACTCCACTTTCTTTTTTCTTACGACGTCGATTGCAGGCTTTGCTAATGGTTGCATCTTGACAAACCACTGCTTGCTTACGATAGGCTCGACAGTCGCGTGACAGCGATAGCACTCGCCTACGTTGTGCTTATAATCCTCTATCTTGACCATATAGCCCTGCGCCTGCAAATCTTCGCAGATACGCTTGCGAGCTTCTACTCTGTCAAGTCCCTTATATGCGCCGGCAAACTCGTTCATAGAGCCGTCGTCGTTCATAATCTTGATAACTTCGAGATTGTGTCTCAATCCCACTTCAAAGTCGTTGGGGTCGTGCGCAGGAGTAATCTTAACCGCGCCGCTACCGAAGTCTTTTTCTACGTACTCGTCGGCAACTATAGGAATCTGTTTGTTAACGAGCGGCAAGATGAGCATTTTGCCTACCATATCGGAGTATCTCTCGTCCTTGGGATTGACTGCAACGGCAGTATCGCCAAGCATTGTCTCGGGACGCGTCGTAGCGACTATTATCTCTCCGCTTCCGTCTGCTAAAGGATATCTGATATGCCAAAGGTGCGAATCTTGCTCGGAATACTCGACTTCTGCGTCGCTCAAAGCCGTCTTACAGCAAGGACACCAATTGATTATTCTATCGCCTTTGTATATAAGTCCTTTATTGAAGAGATTGACAAAGACTTCATTGACCGCCTTGGAGCATTTCTCGTCCATAGTAAAGGTCTCTCTTGACCAATCGCAGGAAGCGCCTAATTTCTTAAGCTGTTCGACAATTCTTCCGCCGTACTGCTCTTTCCAAGCCCAAGCGCGCTTCAAGAATCCTTCTCTGCCCACGTCTTGTTTGGTCAATCCCTCTTCCTTTTTCATCTTCTCGACGATTTTGACTTCCGTTGCAATAGACGCGTGGTCCGTGCCGGGCAACCACAAAGTGCTGAAGCCCTGCATTCTCTTAAACCTTATTATTACGTCTTGGATAGTATCGTTGAGCGCGTGTCCAATGTGGAGTTGTCCCGTGATATTTGGCGGTGGAATGACGATGGTAAACGGCTCTTTCTTGCTGTCCACCTTGGCTTTGAAGTAGCCCTTGTCTACCCACTCCTTGTACAACTTATTCTCAAACGATTTTGGATCGTAAGTCTTTGACATTTCCATAAAAATTCTTCCTTATATATTTAACTATTGATATTACGTATTGACTTATTGCCAATTCATAGTGATGATGGCAACCAACATACCTATAAATACCACTCCCATAGAGCAAAACTTAAAAGCCGTATAGAGCATCTCCGTATTGGGCTCTTCGTTTCTAGCTTTGCGCTTTGCGCCGATAGCGTTGGCTATAGGTCGGGAGCAAAAACTAAACACAAGCCCTACCACCATAATGCAGATGCCAATTATGACGGAAGGCTGCGTAAATCTCTCCCAATGGAACGTGATTGCCAACAAATTCAAAATTTGCACTTATTTATTCTCCTCAACGGCTTCTTCTTTGACTTCTTCCGTCTCTGCTCCGTCGGCATTTCTCTCCTCTACGACGGGCAACGGATTGCCGTATCTGTCAAGAGTGTCAAGGATACCGCTCTTTCTCAACTCGTTGAGTTTTCTTTGATAAATTACCGTATATATCGTCGCAGCGATTATCGCAAGAATACTACCTGCAATCAAAAGCGCAAAATCAACCCACCATATTATAGTTTTGCCGGCTGCGACTTTATCGCCCAAGTGCGTAAAGAAAGAAAGTAGTATGCCCGCAAAATAGATAAACGCGCCCGCCTTGCCAACTTTGTTGGATTTTTGCTCAACCTGTCTCTTGCTTGCGCGCATCCAATACTTGGAAGTAACGCCCATATACACCTCTTTGACGATAATTATAATTGCAAACGCCCAATGAATATTAGTGCAAATGCAAAGCATAAGCATTGCCACGCATTGCAATACCTTGTCTGCAATTGGGTCTAATACCTTGCCTATGTCGGAAATTTGATTGAAGTGCCTTGCTATGTATCCGTCGCAAATGTCCGTAATCTCGGCAAATAAGAATACGCCGAAGCTAGCCCACATATACGCGTTGTTTACACTTGCCATCGCGTCAAAACCGCCCAAGCGGTACATAATCATAAGCGCGGCAAAAATAGGTATACAGATAAGCCTAATATACGTCAAAATGTTGGGTATAGTAAATAAATCTTCTTTTTTGAACTCCATAACAACCTCACAAAAAGTATTTTGCAATTTATTATAGCACAACAAAAAAGAATTTTGCAATAATTATATGTAAGTATATAAAAATTATAATGACAAAGGCGAGAGTCGCCTCTCGCCTCGTATTTATTGTTTGTTTACTTACTTTTTGCTTCTCATAGAGCGCTGCTCTTTGAGAAGGTCATTGTATCTTTCGATTTGGTCTTCGCGCAAATCAATCATATTCTTGGCAGCTTTGCATGCTTGAGCGTCGGATATGATGACTTCCGTCTCTTTGACCTTTATCTTAGTGCCGTCGCCCGATGCGTCTCTCTTGATGTCCTTCAAATACTCGTCTTCCATCTTGAAGAGCGCTACAGTCATATCTTTCTTGATTGTAAGTTTCAAGAGCGGATTTACCGTAGACTGTCCGATTGTGATTGCGTAGGTCGACGTCTTCTCCTTAG
>CAMWQA010000105.1 GCA_947176265.1 uncultured Clostridia bacterium
ATATTTAAGAATAAATTATAAAACAGTTTTTAAAATAAATTTGGGAAAATTTTGGAAAAACTTTTGTAATTTTTATTGACAAACAATTCTTTTATTTGTATAATGGATATGAACAGTAAAGGAGGCGCAATGAAAGCACTTTTCGGAAGTATCAAAATACAAGCGGATGAGAGAGGACGTATCAGAATACCGTCTTCATTTCGCGAGTATTTCGGAGACAGCGCGCTTTACTGTACCGTTATCAGCGGGGCAAACTGCTTGACGATATTCGGACAAGACGTAATGGACAACTTGCAGAATCAAATGGGCGGTCAATCTGAGATAGGCGAAACGGAGAACTATTGCAGAATGAGAGACTTCCTCGAGAGCATCCGTTTTATCGAAGAGGACAAGCAAAAGCGCTTTACGCTTACACAAGGCAAGGACGATGTTATATTTGAAGTCGAGCGCGAAATGGTCTTTGTGGGAATGTTCAACAAGTTGGAGCTTTGGAGAAAAAGCGATTACGACGCGTACAAGGCAAACCGCAAAGCTACTACGGGCGGAATCATTACCAATGCAGAAGGCAAGGCCTTGACCTGGTGATAAGATGGAATTCAAGCACAAGCCTGTAATGCTGGACGAGTGTATAGAGGGATTGAAAATTAATCCCGACGGGATATATCTCGATTGCACACTCGGAGGCGGAGGACACAGCAGTCAAATACTTGCGAGACTCAAGGGCGGACGGCTAATCGCAGTAGACAAAGACGCTGACGCGTTGAAGAGCGCTAAAAAGAGACTTGAGCAGTACGAAGACAAAATCACTTATATCCACGACGATTTCAAAAACGTCATAGCGCATTTAGATGAGCTGGGAGTGGAGAAGTTGGACGGAGTGTTGATAGACCTTGGAGTATCGTCCTATCAACTCGATAATGCAGAAAGAGGATTTTCCTATAATGCAGACGCTCCGTTGGATATGAGAATGGACCAAAGTCAATATCTGGACGCTACTAAGGTAGTCAACGAATATTCTCAAGAGGCTTTGGCAGATATAATATGGCAATACGGAGAGGACAAGCTCTCTCGCGCGATAGCAAAGGACATCGTAGAGTATCGCAAGAGTAAGGCGATAGAGACTACGGGAGAACTTGCAAAGATAATCGAAGAAGCCTATCCGGCAAAACTCAGATGGAAATTTGGGAATCCTTGCAAGAGAACCTTCCAAGCCATAAGGATAGAGGTAAACGGCGAGCTAAAAGATTTGGACAGAGTAGTCAACGATTTAGCTTTGAGGTTGAAAGTAGGTGGAAGAATATGTATTATTACTTTCCACTCTTTGGAGGACAGAATAGTAAAAAGGGCATTTGTGGAGCTCTCTAAAGAGTGCGTTTGTCCTCCGCATCAACCGATATGTACTTGCAACAAGAGAAAAGACGTGGAAATCATCACGAAAAAACCGTTGGTTGCGAGTGAGCAAGAACTTGAAGATAATTCTCGCGCAAGTTGCGCAAAGTTGAGAATTGCCCAAAGGGTATAGAACAGTAATAAGAAATAAATGATATAAAGGTGTATTAGACAAGGAGGCGTATTATGGCATTGCAATTAAGAGAGAGAACTAGGGTGGATGAGTTTGCCAACTACGAGCAGCAAAGCCCCAATAGAGAAATAAATATAAGAACGGTTGATAATCAACAACGCTATCAAGGGGGATACGACAATATTCAGTATACCCAAGGATACGTTCAGCCTCAACAAAGTTACCAACAGCCGCAATACACCGGATATTTCCAATCGCAGGCGTCGCAGTACGTCAACAATGGATTTAGCAATACTCAAATAAATTACGGCTATGATTATGAGAACAGCCAATATCAGTATCAACAAGATATGAAGTTCAATCAGATCAATCAACTTCGCGATCACAGCGAATTGGTAAAGAAATTCGGCTTATCCAATACCGGTAAGAAGAGTATCAACAAAGATATGATCAAGATAATTGTTACGATAATGGTAGTTGCTATCACAATTTGCGGACTTTTGATTGCAAATCAGTTTATTTTCGCAAATAAAGCGCAAGCCGAAGAAGAAGTTCAAAACCTTGACAGTGAATTGCTTGCAAGCGTTGTTACCGAAGAGGGAAGCTACGTTGCAACCAGCGTAACTCTTATCCCCGAATATGAGTACGAACAAAGCTCTAATTGGTTTGACAAATTCTGCGACAGTTTGGGCATAAAACTTAAATAAGACTTTCACACACTCCATCTTAATATATTTAACTACAAAAAAGCGACTTTAGTTAGTCGCTTTTTTGTATTGGTTCGGCAAGAAGAGAAGCTCGGCAATTCTAAAATGCAGCTTTTCCGCCAATCTAGCCTTTGGCTCAATCCGATGTACAGCAAGTACAACGGCTTTCGTCAAAAACTATCTTGACAAAAAATCTGCTATTTTATTTTTTGCCTATTTCTCTTCTTGCCGAACGATATATTTAATTAAGTTATCTTTTGAAATGGGAATTATTCTTGGCTTTTGAATATTTAAGGCAATATGTAAATAGTATATTGTAGAACAAAATAGTTTTACGGAGTTTGACTTTGGACAAGATATCGCATTTTTCTATTAAAAAGAGATTTTTGGCAAGCTTGATATTGATAGTCGTGGTTTTTATTGCGCTTTTTGCAAGATTATTTTATATTCAAGTGCTTTGGGGAACGACTTTGCAGTACAAGGCGTACGACCAATGGACGAGAGATCTGCCGTTTAGAGCCGACAGAGGAGATATTACGGATATCAACGGTATAGTGCTTGCCAATTCAACTACGAGTTATACTTTGTACGCGCGTCCCAACGAGATGAAAGACATAGACTATACGGCTTCTGCAATTGCGGATATTTTAGATATGGACAAAAACAAACTTGCAGAAAAACTTTCAAAAAAGGGAGTAAGTGAAATTACCGTGGCAAAAAGTTTGAGCAAGGAACAAATGCTTGCGCTGATTGCGACAGACGTAAACGGACTTTATTTGACCGCCAACAGCGACAGATATTACAATTACGGCAATTTTCTCACTCAAGTTTTGGGATTTACCAACAGCGATGGGGTGGGACAGAGCGGAGTCGAGCTATTTTATGACGATTATCTCAAGGGAGTCAACGGAGCTTCTTATACCCAAACGGACTTGATAGGTAGAAAGTTAAATTCCAACGTGACGACTTACGTTGATTCAATCAAGGGGATGACCACGGCTTTGACGATAGATTACTATATGCAAAACTTTGCGCAAAAGGCGGTGGTCGACGCGCAGACGAAATACAATGCAAAGTCGGCAAGCTGTCTGATAATGAGCGCCAAGACTGGGGCAATCAAGGCTATGGCTAGCGCTCCAACTTACGATCTCAACGAAATACCCAGAGACGATATGGAATTACTTTTGCAAGGCTCTCGTAATCTTTTGGTAACCGACACGTATGAACCCGGTTCGACTTTCAAGATACTTACTTCGGCGATAGGCATGACGGAAAAGGCAATTAAAAATTCTTATTACTGCGGAGGCGGAAGCGTAGTCGACGGACAGAGAATAAAGTGTTGGAGAAGTATAGGTCACGGTTCGCAGGACTTCAAGCACGGTATTCAAAATTCCTGCAACTGCGTCTTTATGGACATTGCGCTCACTGTTGGCAAAGAAAAAATGTACGGTTATTTTGATAAATTCGGTCTTGGGCAAAAGACAAATATAGATATTACAGGCGAAGCAAAGGGAATAATGTTGCCCGTCGGATCGGTGCAAAACGTGGATATTGCGAGAATAGGGTTCGGTCAGGCGATAGCCGTAACTCCAATTCAGCTTGCGACCGCGGTGTCATCGGTCATCAACGGCGGAAATCTTTATACCCCATATATTGTGGATAAAATTACCGACGTCAAGGGCAACGTAGCCTATTCGCATACGCCGACGGTAAAAAATACTACGGTAGATTCATCAGTGTCGGCTACGTTGAAAGAATATCTTTACAGCGTCGTATCCGAAGGCGGCGGAAAAAACGCATACGTGCCCGGGTACAACATTGGCGGAAAGACGGGAACCTGTCTCGTATACACCTCACCGACCCCACGAGGCGAGGCATG
>CAMWQA010000106.1 GCA_947176265.1 uncultured Clostridia bacterium
TCCATGTATTTCCCAGCTTCCATCTTCCAGTTCCATTGCAGCATAATACTTTCCGTCAACAATAAAATAATATATTTTATTCTCGCTAATGTATTCTGAATTGCTTATATTAACGGCATATATTCTAATTGCATTATCCGCATATATATAAAAAATATCAGCTAATTCGTATAAGAATTCCACGGTACAGTTGATATATTTTGTAAAGTCAAATATACTTGACAATGCGCTCATAGACATTGTCTGTCCAATTTCTTCATTAGGAACCGCATATCTAAATTCAGTTTGACCATTGGAATTATAAGCAATAACATATACTTCACGTTTGTCAGATTCTGTCGATAATTCTGCCAACATCTCAATGTCTTGAGAATTCTCTTTCTGTATATATTCTACTTCGCCTTTCTCTACGCCTATAATACCGCTTGTTTGTCCTTCTTCGATTGTTAGATTGTCAATTTCATCTTGAGAAAGTTGAACTATTATTCTATAGCCAACGTATTCCGCAATATAAGTCTGTCCACTAATTTCATCTTTGAGGAATGCTTTGACTGCGTCTTCAACACTTGAATAAGTTTCTTTAGATACGGAATTAACAAGTATTTTTGCAGTGTCATCATCGCCACTACCGAGTTCACCGCTACCAAGACCCCCACTACTGATTGCGCCGTCGTTTCCGCTATTGCCCGAGTAGCCGTCGTCTTTATTACATCCGACAAAAGCAAATAAGCAAGACGTAGCCAAAAGCGCAATTATTATTGCTGCTAACACTTTTTTCATTTAAATTTACTCCTTATAAATTTTATTGATTAAGTTCATTATACTGTTAGACATATCGAACAGTCAAGCAAAAATGTAAGATATATCGTACACTGACAATATGAAAAATTTATTTCCTCAAAGACTAACTGAATTACTCAAAATCAATAAAATGTCAAAAAGAATGCTTGCAAAAGAAATCGGAGTGTCAGTTGCGAGTATATCCGATTGGTCTACTGGTAAAGTTCAACCAACTGCGGAAAATATCTATTTAGTTGCAAAATACTTTAATGAGTCCGCAGATTATCTTTTAGGCTTAGAAGATTAACTTGAACATTGTTCAATATATTAAAGTGTAACGCTTTGCAAATATGCAAACGCTTGATTAAATAAAAACTTGGCAGAATTTACATTCCTATGCCAACCGACATGGAATATTGAATACCTATAGTACTTCTCTACTTCCATAATCAAAGCAAGGTAAGCCTCGGCAACGTAATATCTGATTTTAATCTTATCATCAATAACTAAAGGAGTTTTAGCAACGGCATTGTACGATTCTATGGCAATCTTCTTGTCTTCAATGCTCTTGCCATACTCTAAGGCGACGAAATCTGCGACAAAATCGCCCCAAAAAGTACGCTCGGGGTCGATCCAAGCAAAATTGTAGTTGCCGTCATCGTCTTTATCGCATATTACGTTGGGCGACCACAAGTCAAAATTGACCATACAGCAAGGCGCTTCTTTCAACACTTCTTTAAATTGGTCTATATATTGCAAAAGTTTTTCGCCGCGCTTGCTCTTATGCCCTTTTGCCTTAGCGTCTTTAATTAAATTCTCCGTCATAGATCTAATTGCCAAATACCAATTATCATACAAGACGTTTTGTACATAACCGTATTTATCGTTTTTTATTTTATGTATTTCAGACGCCATTTGAGCAAGCTTATCGGTTGCATTTACGGCTATTTTATCCAATTGAACACCGTTCAATTTTTCCATTATAAAGTAAGAAGCATCTATAATTTCCTTTGAGCAATCAATATAATATACTTTTGGAACTCTGATATTAGTGCCGTTGGCAATCCTTTCATACCATTTTAGTTCGCTCTCCAACATATCTTTTTCGTACGTCAAAACGCTTTTATCGACACGGGGCGCAATTTTCAGTACGTATTCAATATTATTTATCCTTGCGCAATATACTGAATTAAACTCGCCTGCGCCCATAGGATAGTAACTATCTACCTGTCCTAAGCCTGCTTTGTCAAAAATTTTAGAAATCTGCTCTCTATTCAAAAGATATTTGGTTTTGCTTTTCATAATACTCCCTTATCCTTATAGAAATATAAAAGCCAGTATTGAACATTGTTCAAACTCTGACTTTTACGTTAATGTTCTTATTTTTTAATTTGTTAGAGATTTCTCCACTACACTACGTTCCGGTCGAAATGACGTTAGATTAGATTCTTCGACTACGCTCAGAATGACAAAGGCGGGTTGCTTCCCGCCATTAATTTTATCTGTTAGAACAACTCATCTATAAAGAATTTAGCATCAAACTCTAACAAGTCATCTATCCCCTCGCCCACGCCTATAAAGCATACAGGCAATTCTTTCTCGACTGATATTGCAAAGACAACTCCGCCTTTTGCCGTACCGTCAAGCTTGTTGAGGATAATACCGTCCATATCTATGATTTCGTCAAATGCTTCGACTTGCGACAAAGCGTTTTGTCCTGTGGTTGCGTCAATGACGATATAAGTGCGGTAATCAGCCTCGGGATATTCTCTCTCGACAACTTTGTTGATCTTGCCAAGCTCGTTCATAAGGTTTTTCTTATTTTGAAGTCTGCCCGCAGTATCTATCAAGACTACGTCCGTGCCTTTTGCCTTTGCCGACTTGATTGCGTCGTATACGACTGCGGCAGGGTCGCTGCCTTCGTCATGCTTAATTATACGCACCTTGGCTCTCTCCGCCCATACTTCGAGTTGTTCGCCTGCGGCGGCTCTGAAAGTATCTGCGGCGGCGAGGACTACGCTCTTTCCGAGATTACGGAAATACTTTGCCAACTTGCCAAGCGCGGTAGTCTTGCCAACTCCGTTGACGCCTGCGACCAAAATTACGAGCGGATAAGAATATGCTTCTATATCGTAGTTGATAGCGTCAACCATTATGCTCTTGAGCAAATCTTTTGCGTCGTCAGTCTTTTTGATTTTCTTCTTAAAGCAAGCGTCTTTAAACTCTTCGATGATTTGCTCCGTGGCTTCTACGCCCAAGTCGGACGATATAAGCGTGCTTTCCAACTCCTCATAAAACTCGTCGTTGAGTTCTCTTCCCGAAAATAATTGATATATCTTTTTGGAAAAAGCTTCTTTTGTACGCTTTAAACCTTTTATAAGTTTATCAAAAAATCCCACGATAGCCTCCTTGTGTTCGCTTTGCGAACAAGTTATTGTCGCTCCGCGACAGTTATTTTGCCACTATGCGGCAGTTATATTCGCCTACGGCGAGTGGTATTGTCCGCTCTGCGGACAGTTAATGATTCTATATAATAAATTTAGATTCTTCGACTGCGCTCAGAATGACGCATTCAAGACATCTTCTAAAACACGCAACCATATTCAAGACACCCTAGTTCGGCGAAAAGGGAGCGACGCAAGATTTTCACGAGCAAGAACGTTTTCTAGACGATGAAAACGAGTGCAGGCGTACTTGATGTACGTCAAGTGAGTTTGAAGATGTATAGGAAGCGTTATTGCCGTGTAAAATTGCGGCGCCTCACTTCGAGGCGAACCTTATGCATTAGGTTCGGCTTGCTTTACTGCATCGGCAAGGTTGACGGCAACGACTTTGGATACGCCCTTTTCCTGCATGGTAACGCCGTAGAGTCTGTCGGCAAGTTCCATTGTAGGCTTACGGTGAGTGATGACGATAAATTGCGTATCGTCGCTGAATCTCTTGAGGTATTGAGCGAATACGCCTACGTTAGCGTCGTCAAGAGCAGCTTCTATCTCGTCGAGAACGCAGAAAGGCATTGCTTTGAGTCGCAAGATAGCAAAAAGTATTGCCATTGCCGTAAGCGCGGTTTCTCCACCGCTCAACAACGTGATTGACTGCAACTTCTTGCCCGGAGGCTCTGCCATTATTTCGATGCCCGCGTCGAGTTCCGACTGTCCCTCTTCCGGCGGTAAGATGACGAGTTTGCCGCTGCCGCCGCCAAAGAGTTCTTTGAATATGAC
>CAMWQA010000107.1 GCA_947176265.1 uncultured Clostridia bacterium
CCTCTTCAAGAGGACGGCATTTTGGAAATGATTACGGATAACAATTGGGTTTCATATATGGATTGCAAAGTTGCGCTGACCGACTTAATCAAAAACGATATGATTACCAATATGGCGACCAAAGGTTGCAATCCGCGCTACGCTATCACAAGCGACTCTAGAGAAGGTCTCAAACACTATTTCGTAGAGATCCCCTCTTCGATTAGAGATAACATTGCGGAAGTAGTCAAACTCAACAAAATCAAATACAGGAAAAAGCAAGATTATTTTTCCGACTATTACAAAAACGCCGACGGCACTTATACCGTCGTATTGAGAATAGACAGCACGTCAAGTTCGCTCATGGAACTCAAACTCGTTGTACAAAACAGAAACAAAGCAAAATGGCTCTTCAAAAACTGGAGCGAAAAAGCTTCTTCTCTTTACGAGTTTATATTGGAAAACCTTATTGATTAAAAAGACGCAGTCTTACAATACTGCGTCTTTAAGTTAGAAAAATATAATTTGATTTTTATTCAGAGATTTTCGAATTGAGATTTCTCCACTACGGTCGAAATGACATCAACCTTTTGTTTCTCAAAGCTTGTTACAACCGCAGAGATTGCTGTGATTTTCGTCCGTGAGACGGACATCCTGAGCGGTAAGCGTACTAGCCGTACGTGACCCCGAGGGAGTCATAGTGTTTAGGACGGAAGGCGCAGTGCTATATGCAGTTGGTTACTTACTTCTTTAATTTCTCTATTAGGTACTTGCCAGTGTAGCTCCTCGGATTCTTTGCCACCTCTTCGGGAGTGCCGGTCGCAACGACTGTTCCTCCGTTGTCCCCCCCTTCTGGGCCGAGGTCAATGATATGGTCTGCAACCTTGATTACGTCGAGATTATGCTCTATCACTATGACGGTATTGCCTTTTGATACAAGTCTTTGCAGTATCATTATCAGCTTTTTGACGTCTGCCGAGTGAAGTCCCGTGGTTGGCTCGTCAAGGATATAAACCGTCTTGCCAGTCGAACGCTTGGAAAGTTCTGTGGCGAGTTTTACTCTTTGCGCTTCGCCGCCCGAAAGCGTAGTTGCTGGTTGACCGAGTTTAACGTAAGAGAGTCCAACGTCGTTAAGCGTGGAGATTTTGTTGTATATCTGCGGTACGTTGCGGAAAAATTCGCAAGCCTCCGCCACCGTCATTTCAAGCACGTCGTAGATACTCTTGCCTTTAAATTTGACTTGCAGGGTCTCTCTGTTGTATCTCTTGCCGCCGCATACCGCGCAAGGTACGTATACGTCGGATAAGAAGTGCATTTCTATCTTCTTGATACCGTCGCCCGCGCAATTCTCGCACCTACCGCCCGCTATGTTGAAAGAAAATCTACCGCTTGTATATCCTCTCGATTTTGCGTCGGGAGTCTTTGCGTACAAGTCTCTTATTGCCGTAAATACGTTGGTATACGTCGCGGGATTGGAACGCGGAGTTCTGCCAATTGGACTTTGGTCTATGGCTATGACCTTGTCAAGCTCTTCAATGCCAAGTATCTCTTTGCAGTTGACTGATTTCTCTTCGCTTCCGTTGAGTTTGTTTTGCAATACTGGATAAAGGACTTCGTTGATAAGCGAAGACTTACCGCTACCGCTTACGCCCGTAATTGCGCAAAAAGTACCAAGCGGAATATCTACGTCAATACGCTTGAGGTTATTCTTTACCGCGCCCCTAATCTGCAGATACTTGCCGTTGCCTTGCCGTCTGCTCTCGGGAAGTTCGATTACTTCTCTGCCCGACATATACGCGCCGGTAATAGACTTCTCGCACGCCATTACTTCCTCAGGAGTTCCGCACACTACGACTTCTCCGCCGTTGATACCCGCGCCCGGTCCTATATCGACGATATAATCGGCCTCGCGCATTGTATCTTCATCGTGCTCGACGACGATAAGCGTATTGCCAAGATCTCTCAATCTCTTAAGCGTAGCCAAAAGTTTGTCGTTGTCCCTTTGGTGAAGACCTATGCTAGGCTCATCCAATATATAGAGCACGCCTACAAGTCCGCTGCCTATCTGCGTGGCAAGACGTATTCTCTGCGCCTCTCCGCCCGAAAGAGTGGCTGACGAACGCGTAAGTTGGAGATAGTCAAGTCCGACGTTGACCAAAAAGCCAAGACGCGCCTTTATCTCCTTGAGTATTTGATTTGCGATAATCTCTTGCGTGGAATCAAGTTTTAAATTCTCAAAAAAGTCCAACGCTTTGTCTATCGACAGCGCGCACACTTCGTAAATATTGAGTCCGCCGACAGTCACTCCCAACACTTCTTTCTTGAGCCTTTTGCCGTCGCACACGTCGCAGTGAGCCTCCGCTAGATATCTTGAGAGTTCTCCCCTCATAAACTCCGACGTCAAGGATTTGTATTTGTCCATAAAGTGATTGGCTACGCCGTCAAAATTATAGTTGGTTACGCCGTCGGAAAATCTTCTGTTGACTTGCACTTTTTCGCCGTCTCCGTACAAAAGAACGTTCAACGCCTTCTTTGGCAACTCTTTGATTGGCACGTGTATAGAAAAGTTGTATTTCTTACCAAGCGCCTCATAAATCGTACGCGGATAGTTGAAATAATCCATACTCCAACCGCCTACGTCCAACGCGCCTTCGCTAATAGACTTGTCCCATTTGACAAACTTTTGGGTGTCAAGCACGTTTTTGAATCCCAAACCTGAACATTCGGGACATGCGCCAAACGGCGAGTTGAAAGAAAACATACGGGGTTGTAATTCTTCGATGCTTATGTCGCAATCGGGACAGGCGTACTTTGTGGAATACAGCGACACTTCGCCGTTAACTTCCACTTCGACAAGTCCTTCGGCAAGTTTAAGAGCCGTCTCAAGGCTGTCGGTAAGTCGTCTGCCAACTTCTTCTTTTATTACGATTCTGTCGACGACGATTTTGATATTGTGTTTAAAATTCTTGTCAAGCGTCACTTCTTCGTCGACGATATTGTATTCGCTTCCGTCGACGATTAGTCGACTGTAACCGCTCTTGCGGTATCCGTCGATTTGCTTGGAATATTCGCCCTTTCTACCTCTAACGACTGGCGCGAGTACGCGCACCTTTGCTCCTGCGCCTACGCTCATTACCTTGTCGGCAATTTGGTCAACGGATTGCTGTACTATCTCCTTTCCGCAATTGGGACAATGCGGTATACCAATTCTCGCATACAGAAGTCTCAAATAATCGTATATCTCAGTGACAGTACCGACCGTCGAACGGGGATTGTGCGACGTGGTCTTTTGGTCAATGGATATTGCAGGCGAAAGTCCGTCGATATAGTCTACGTCGGGCTTGTCCATCTGTCCTAAAAATTGCCTTGCGTAAGACGAAAGGCTTTCCATATATCTGCGCTGTCCCTCTGCAAATATCGTGTCAAAAGCCAATGACGACTTACCGCTTCCGCTCAAGCCAGTCAATACAACGAGTTTGTCGCGCGGTATCTGCACGTCGATATTTTTTAAATTATGAACCCTTGCGCCCTTGATTGTTATATTTTTATCCATATATTCTCCTAGACGACTGTGTATATCGGCACGCCTTTCGCTTGATCTGCAAGTCGACTCTCGGGGTCACGTACAGCAAGTACGCTCACCACTCGGTCTCTCTGGCTAAAGCAAAAATCGCACCAATCTCCACAGTCGTTACATACTTTCATCAATTTGTATATTACCACTTATTTATAAATTATTATATTATATATCAATATATATAATCGGTTGAGATTTCTCGACTTCGCTCGAAATGACATCATATTTAGATTCTTCGACTTCGCTACGCTCCGCTCAGAATGACTCGTTTAAAGTAAACGTTTGGTTATCCTTACGTTGCCGTTAGTGTCGGGCGACTTTGGAGAGTGCTGTGATTTTCGTCCGTGAGACGGTAACCGAGCGGTGAGCGTACTTGTCGTACGTGACCCCGAGGGCATCCAGTCTTTAGGACGAAAGGCGCGGCGCTATA
>CAMWQA010000108.1 GCA_947176265.1 uncultured Clostridia bacterium
ATTTAAAAGTATATAATAATAAATAATTAAATTATTGAAAATATCTTCTAAAAAAGGCAGTTGAGATTTTTCAACTGCCTTCAATTTAATATTGCCGTAAAATGTTGCGACGATTATTTTTGAACCGAACTTTCCTTCTTCGCCAAACAAGGAGAAATTCTGAACGAATACTCCAATTCTTCATTCGACGTATGCTTAAACTCTGCTCTTGCATCCGGTCCGCAGCTGTTGCTTCCCACTCCTCTGACAAAACCGTCTATGCGGATTATGCTCTTATCTTGCGGAGTAAGTTCAAACGAGTGCTTTGCCTTTTCTATATCCTTATCAGAATAACGGCTAGCATTTAAATTGAAGCTCATTGCGTCGCCGGTAATCAAAAAGCCTTCGCCCTTGTAATTGGTAATCTTTGCCCATCTTATACCGCTGCGGTTGCCGTTGTCTTGCGGTTTGATATATTGGGTATACATATCGTCGACTTTCATCGAATAAATACCCAAAGTCGCATGCTCTTTCATATCTGAATAAGATTCTTCTTTGCCCATGCCGTAATACGTAATTTTATCGAACTGCGGAGGCAACTCCATATCAAGTCCAAACTTGGGAATATCGTACGCTTTGCGCTTTTGCAAGTAGGCAAAAACGTCTATCTCTCCGTTGCAATATACGAGATAGTCGATAAACGCAACAAATCTCAATTTGCCTGCGCCGACCATATTTTCCTGCGTGCTTATCTTTATGCTGTTGCCTTCTTTCTCGTACTCAAAACTTACAAGCGTAGTCTTAATATCGTCAAAGCCCAGTTTCTTCCATTTTTTGGTCAAATACATATAGTTGTCGATTGGAGCTCTGTAGATATTGGGAGTAAGCACCTTTGCTTTACCGTCGGCAAACAAATACTCTCTGCCACCGATTTGGTAACTTGAAAGTTTACCGGTAGCCGCATCGAAGACGATTTTTGCCGTCTGAGTAGCAATCTTGAGTTTGCCGTTCTCTTCCACGCCAATGATATCGCCTGCATCAGGTCTTGAGATTTTCTTGATAAATCTCGAAAGAACTATTTGCTCTTTTGCAACGAATTTACCGTTGCGCTTGTCGTAATAGCTAAAGTTGATTACGCACTCCTTTGCCGTGTCGATTGCAGGGTGTTTGATATGCGCTTCGCCGTCGCACATAGGCGGTATGTCCATATCCAACTTACCTTCGCTTATTACGTCGCCGTTGACAAGATATTGCCATTTAATATTGAGATATGAAGTAGATAAGAATCTATTCATATTCTTAAGCAGATATTTATTAGGCGAGATATAGAATGCTTTAACGGGTCTATAGCAAGCCTGCATATTCAATGCGCTGACCGATGGTTTTCTGTCGGGAGTAACAAGTCCGTCGACGCAGAAATTGCTATCGTGTCCGTACTCTCCGTGGTCGCCGCCGTACAAATATCCCTTGTCAGTTTTAACAGCGTGATCAGCCCATTCCCAAATACAACCGCCAAGCGCCGACGGACATGAATAGAACCTATCCACGTATACGTCAAGCGAACCCGGACCTACGCCCATAGCGTGCGCGTATTCGCATTGGAAATAAGGAGCGTTGTAGAATTTCTTGGGAGCTTTGCCTGCGACGTACTTGTCGTAAAACTCCGTAGAAGCGTACATTTGCGATACCACGTCATAATTAAATCTTTTCGTACGGCTTACGCCTTCGTAATGTATCGGAGTATTTCCATCCAACTTCTTGAGTTTGTCGTAGCAGTAATCTTGATTTTTCCAACCGCCAGATTCGTTGCCGAGCGACCACATAATTATGCTTGCGTTATTCTTATCGCGCATATACATTCTGTATACTCTATCCCAAAAATGATTCTTCCATTTCTTATTGTTGGAAATGAGATTGGGCAAACGCAAAACTTTCGTACCGTAACAGCCGTGAGTCTCTATATCCGCTTCGTCAATCATATACATGCCTTCGTAATTGGCAATCTTAAGCATAATTGGATCGGGCGGATAGTGCGAAGTACGCACTGCGTTGACGTTGAGTTCTTTCATAAGAAGGATATCTTTCAAGAGCTCCTCTGCGGTCATAACGTAACCGTTGGTCTCGTGAGTATCGTGATGGTTTACGCCCTTGATCTTGATTGGCTTGTCGTTGAAATAAAAGATATTGTCACTGATTTCTATAGTGCGAAGTCCAACTTCTTGCCTAATACACTGAATGCACTCATCGCCCTTTTTCAGCTCAATATACAACATATAAAGTTCGGGAATTTCTGCGCTCCAAAACTGCGGATCTTCAATCGTAATTTCTACCTTGTCTCCGCTCTTGGTATCAATAAGTTCGTCCTTATAATACAGCGAACATACGACTTCTTCGTCTTGCGCCTTGACGCTTTCCACGTCAACGTTGAGAATATGCTTAATGCCCTTACCTTTGGCGGTAGTGTACTTAAAATCCCATATGTAAGAGTCTGAGTAAGAAGTGATATATACGTCTCTGAAAATGCCATTGTTTCTAAACATATCTTGACATTCAAGATAAGTGCCGTTGCACCATTTGTATACCAAGACTATCATCTCGTTGTCTTCGCCGTCTTCTTTGAGATAGCTCGTGATATTAAATTCGTGCGTATTGTGGCTTCCCTCTGCGTAGCCAATGTAGTAGCCGTTGACGTAAAGTTGCAGGCAAGAACTTACGCCCAAAAACGACAGGATATTCTTTTCGCTCTTCTTGACGGAAAACTTTTTGCGGTATACTCCCACACTGTTGTACACTTCGACCTTGCTTTCGCCGTTTTGCATCGCAAAATCTTTGCCGTAATATCCCTTATCTGCGGGCACGAGAGGCATCGTATTGAGGTCAAACATATATCTCGTATTGATATAGAACGGTTTCTCATAGCCTTGGAATTGCCAACACCCGGGCACTTTGATAGTGTCAAACTTCATTTCGTCGGTGTCAATCTCCAACGGCATATCGCTGATCTTGCTGTAGAAAGCAAAATCCCAATCTCCACTCAAAACGTTGAGCAAGTCTGAAGAATATCTTTCGTTAAGATATTCGGTATTCTTGCATGATTCAAAATCTTTGAATGGAACAAAGTATGCTCTTGGCTTTAGAGTGTTGTCCTCGAAGCAATAAAAGTCGTTGAAGTTGTCGTTGGCTAAAGTATATTTCATACCGTTTTCCCTTTTTTTGATTTAATTAATTTCCATAAATTGCCGATTGGATATTTCTTTTTGGAATGCCATTAGGCAAAATATATTATATCATTAATATATTATTTAGGCAAGATATAAATTAAAATTTGCTTATTAAAGTTGAAAATTACTTATTTTTTATCCGTTGACGCATACTAAAATTATGATATGGGCTTTAAAAAAAGCGTTTAGCGCGGCGGGCAACTTCTATTGGAAGATATTCGGCGGCATATTCTTGGCAACTCTATGGGCTGCCATAGGTTTGGCTTTGATGTTTTCCGTACTGGGATTTCCAATAGCGCTCGATTGCTTTAAAATAGCCTACGTCAACTACAAGCCATTTGGCAAAAGGATTGTCTTAATTCCCAATCGCATTTTTGCGTCAATAATATGGCTTGTATCCGTAGGCTGGATAATAGGAAGTATAAGCATTTTTAATGCATTGTTGTCTTGCGCGACAATTATAGGTCTGCCCCTTTTAAAACAATGGCTAAAAGTATGCAAACTTGCGTTTTTCCCATTCTGCAGCGTATGGGTATAATTATTTTTTATTTCTTGTCGCGCGCTGTTCCTTCAAAAGATCTTGATAACGTTCAATCTGATCTTCTCTAAGGTCTATCATATTCTTAGCTACCTTGCATGCTTGAGCGTCTGC
>CAMWQA010000109.1 GCA_947176265.1 uncultured Clostridia bacterium
TAAAAGTATACTTTTTTTGGAAAAGTGAAAATTCTTTAAAAAATAGAAAATTAATACGATAAAAAAGCCACGCAAAAAAAATCTTGCGTGGCTTTATATAATAATATATATCAATATAATATATGTATTCTATTTCTTATTAGGTTTGTTCTCCTCTTTAATCAAAGTCTTGGACTTGTCTTGCAAAACGTTGAAATTGGCAAGGTCGTCATAAGGATTGGAAGCGATACCTACGTTGAGAAGTCTTGCAATATCGTAAGCTCTCCATGGCACTTCGTCTTTTGGCGGATGGACTATAAACGTCATCGTTTCCTTTGTGGTCGGATGAACAAACTTGACTTCGGTAGACCAAAGGCCAAGATTATGTTTAAACGTTGCAGGCAACGCACCGTATTTCATATCTCCAAAGAGCGGCAATCCCAAAGACGCCATTTGCACTCTTATTTGATGCGAACGTCCCGTATGCAAAGCAATCTTGAATAGCGAAAATCCCTTAACTTCTTGCAAAAAGCTGTAATCAAGCAAAGCAAGTTTTGCGCCGTCGGTGGCTTGCGGAACGATTTGGACAATGTTCTTGGCTTGGTTTTTCTTCAAATAATGCTTGAGTTGACCGTTGCGCTGTTTTGGCACTCCGCAAGTTACGCAAAGATATTTCTTTTCAAATTCTCCGCTCTTTATCTCTTCGGACAGTCTTGCCGCAGCCTTTGAAGTCTTGGCAAATACCATTACTCCGCCCGTAGGTCTGTCAAGTCGGTGAATTAAGCCGACGTATGCGTCGCCCTCTTTGTTGTACTTATCGACAAGATATTCCTTGACTATCGTCAACATATCCTTGTCGCCCGAGCTATCGGCTTGCGACGGAATATTGCAAGGCTTGACCACCACGATTACGTGATTGTCTTCGTATATTACCGCTAAATCTTTGTAAGTAAATTCTGACATTTGTACCTCTTTTATAGGATTGAGATTTCTCGACTTCGCTCGAAATGACACAACTATTTACCTGCTCGCCACAACCCGCTGCAGCCGCAAGGCAATATAATTCCCTCTTGCGTAGGCAATCCTACCTCATAAGCTTCGCTTTTGCCGTCAAAGTCTTTGAGACAAATTCTCAAAAGATTGTCAATGACTTGCGGTTGAAGTCCCGTAGTATAGGAATTGATAAGAAAGAACAACGGTTTGTCGGAAAGCACTTTGACGCACTCTTTGACGAGGTCGAAAATGCAGTCTTCAAGTTTCCACACTTCTCCGTTGGCGCCTCTGCCGTAAGACGGCGGGTCCATAATAATTGCGTCGTATTTGTTACCGCGCCTTATCTCTCTTGCAATAAACTTGTTGCAATCGTCGACTATATAACGTATCCTATCGCCCGGCACTTCGCTCAAGCCCGCGTTGGTCTTAGCTCTGTCTACCATGGCTTTTGCCGCGTCTACGTGCGTGACTTGCGCTCCCGCCTTGGCGCACGCAACAGTCGCTCCGCCGGTATATGCAAAGAGGTTGAGTACTTTTATCTGCCGTCCGCTGTCATTTATCAGCTTTTGCATTATATCCCAATTTACAGCTTGCTCAGGAAAAAGTCCCGTATGCTTAAACCCCATAAGTTTGAGAGAGAATTTAAGCCCTTTGCGCTCTACAGTAAAATTATCGGGCACGTTACCCTTATATTCCCATCTACCGCCGCCTTGATTGGAACGGATATACTTTGCATTTATAGCCTTGTGCTTTTCAAGAGGCATATCGCTTTTCCAAATAATTTGCGGGTCGGGACGAAGGAGTACTAGATTTCCCCACTTCTCCAACTTTTGACCGTCTCCCGTCGCAATTATCTGATAATCTTTCCAATCGGTGGCAACTTTTATCATTATTATACCTTTGCTACTACGATAGTAATAACTTCGCCGTTGATATCGAGTTCTTTGGAGTATCCGTCAAACAAGCCTTCCGTCAAGCTGTCACAAAGCACTCCGTCACAAATGCTCTTATCTCCCTTGAGCACTTCAACGCATTTACCTGCGCCATTATATCCTATCTTGATATGGTCGACGACTTCAAAGCCCGCTTCCTTTCTCATAGTCTGTATCTTGGACGTAAGTTCTCTTGCGATACCCGCATTGATAAGCTCTTGGGTAAGATTGGTATCTAATACCACCGTCATAGCAACGTCGCTCTCAAGCGCATAACCGCTCTTGTTGATTGGCGTAATGAGCAAATCGTCTTTGCCAAGCTCTATGCTTACTCCGTCTACTTCAAACTTATATACTCCTCCGCCGTTTACGCAATCAACTATTTCGCTTGCATTGTTGCAGGTTGTAAGGAATTGACGTATTCCGCCCAGTTGCTTGCCGTATTTAGGTCCAAGAGTCTTGAGTTGAGGTTTGAGCTCATAAGTCATAAACTTGGACTTATCAGTCACTATCATACACTTGCCTACGTTGAGCTCGTCTGCAACAAGGTCAAGAATATTTATATCGCTGACTTTCTTCTCTGTGAGGATATACACTTCGGAAAGCGGTTGACGGTTCTTGATATTAGCCTTATTTCTTGCCGCTCTGCCGAGTTGTACCGCGTCGAGTACGAATTGCATATCGTTCTCCAAGTCGCTGTATACCATAGTCATATCCGCAACGGGATATTCGCAAAGGTGTACGCTCTCCGGCGCGTCCTTGTAGAAACCTACTACTAGATTTTGATATATGCTCTCTGCCATAAACGGAGTAAACGGCGCTGTCAACTTAGCAAGCGTAACAAGCACGGTATACAAAGTCGTATATGCGGCAATCTTGTCGTCCGTCATATCGCTCGCCCAATATCTTTCTCTGCCTCTGCGAACGTACCAATTGGAAAGTTCGTCTACAAATTCGGCAATATCTCTCGAGCTCTCGGTAATCTTATAAGCGTCGAGATACTTGTCTACTTTGTCAACCAAGGTGTTGAGTTTTGACAGTACCCACTTGTCCATGTGCGAAAGTTTGCAATCCTTGAGATTGTATTTGCTTGGATCGTACTTGTCGATATTTGCGTACAGCACGAAGAATGAATAGGTATTCCATAAAGTACCCATAAACTTGCGTTGACACTCCGACACGTTTTCTGCGGCAAATCTCGACGGCAACCATGGAGCTGACGAAGAATAGAAATACCATCTGACTGCGTCTGCGCCTTGCACATCAAGCACTGACCACGGGTCAACGACGTTGCCCTTGTGCTTTGACATTTTGATACCGTTCTTGTCGTTGACGTGTCCGAGTACGATACAATTCTTAAACGGAGCTTTGTCAAACAAGAGCGTAGATATTGCAAGCAAAGTATAGAACCAACCTCTAGTCTGGTCTACGGCTTCGCTTATGAAGTTTGCCGGGAATTGCTGCTCAAATACTTCTTTATTCTCAAAAGGATAGTGAAGTTGAGCAAACGGCATACTTCCGCTGTCAAACCAACAGTCCATAACTTCGGGGGTACGTTTCATCTCTCCGCCGCACTTACACTTGAACGTTACTCTGTCGATATACGGCTTGTGAAGTTCGATATCCTCTTTGAGTCCGCCGAGCTGTCTCAACTCTGCTCTGCTGCCAACTACTTTGATTTCTCCGCAATCGGGACATACCCAAATTGGAAGCGGAGTTCCCCAATATCTCTCTCTCGATACGCCCCAGTCGATGACGTTTTCAAGGAAGTTGCCCATACGTCCCGCGCCTATTGCAGGAGGCATCCAATTGACGGTAGCGTTGTTTTTGAGGAGTTTGTCTCTCACTTCCGTCATCTTGATAAACCAGCTTGATCTTGCATAGTACAGGAG
>CAMWQA010000110.1 GCA_947176265.1 uncultured Clostridia bacterium
TACGCTTACGGTAGAACTTACGCGCGGCGATGGCTGGTACGTGAAAAATTTGCCAAGAAATGATTATTTTCTATGGTTGTTAGAAATAAATTTTGAGGGCAAATACGAGTTGAAAAGTTCTCAAGTCGTCGTAAATAGTTTGAAGGTAGATAAGCATGAGATTAGCGATCTAATAAAGAGTTCTGAAATGACAGTCAAGCGCGGTAGTAACGAACTTGATATTGAAATGGACAGACAGGGATTGTTGAACTTTTTGGCTACCAAGAATTGCGACAACGTAAATCGTCTCCCAACTGAAATTAGCGTAACCGTAATCGCAACGGTTAAATCGGGACTTACAAAAACCAAGAAATTGCCTTGCGACGTATCAGGTATTTTTTAGAGAAACTTATAAAGTATTGAGTAAATATAATATCCCAACGAAAGTTTAAATTTTGTTGGGGTATTTTTTTCGCGCGTATTGTCAATAATAGCCATATCAACTTTTGAGGTGAAACGATGAAAGTAGTGGCAATAGTGGTAATATGTCTTGTGTTGGTTGTTGCCGGCATATACGCAGTCAAGGTCAACAACAAAGCAAGCGACGAAGAGACTTATTTAAGGATACATATCAGAGCCAACAGCAACGACGCTGTGGACCAAAGCGTAAAGTACAAGGTCAAAGAGAGCATAGTTGAATTTATGACGCCAGCTTTGGAAGGGGTCAAGTCAAAAGCCGAGGCAATGGAGATTTTACAAATCAATACCGTGGCAATGAAAAGGGTTGCGGACGACACTTTGGCGCAAAACGGATATAATTATACGTCGAGAGTAAGTCTTCGCAAAGAAGAATTTCCCGCAAGGACTTATGGCGATTTGACGCTTGACAGCGGAATTTATGATGCGCTGATTATCGAGCTTGGAAGCGGCTTGGGCGACAATTGGTGGTGCGTGGTATTCCCGCCGCTGTGCTTTGTAGGCGAGAATAAAGACAACGTTGAGTACAAGTCGTTTTTTGCCGAGATGTATCACAAGATAACGCATAGATAGAAAAGAGTATAAAAAGAATCCCTTCGCAGAGCGAAGGGACTTTTTGTTGTTTAAGTCTTATCAGGTTAAAATAAGCTTCTTCTGAATCAAGCACGAGAACAAGTCTATCCAACCTAGCAAGAAACCGGTAGGGAGTATAGCAAAAATAAGAACTATAATTTGCTTCATAGCTTTACCGTGCATAGCAGCAGAACCGCGAACGAGAATTTCCGTAATCCAGTTTACGCCCGGAATGAGAAGCAAAATGATTTGCACGATTCTGGACAAACCTTTGAAACCGCTAACGAATGACATATACTTAACCTCCTTTTAAGATATCTAATAGTATTATACCATATTTTGGCATAATGTCAATAGCAAATACAAAATATTGTGTAATTTAAAATTTTTCACTGCCTCTTTATATTATTTTATTTATATGTATTTATATATCAGTATAATATTGTATGCAAAATCGCAGACGGCGATTAAGTATATTTATATTTTGCAATGTCAATAATGACCTTAGCACGTATCATAAAGGAGAATCTATGGACAAGAAAGTGATTATAAAGTCGTCTGTCACGGTAGTTTTGTTGCTTACTACGTTGGTTGTAGGCATACTTTGCTTTTATTCGATGCGACCTGCGGAAGAAGTAGCGGTACTCAAAATGGGGTCAAGCGGTTCGCAAGTCAAGACCTTACAGACGAAACTCAACAATTGGGGATACAATGCCGGCAAAGCCGACGGCATATTCGGCAGTAAGACGAGAGACGCGGTAAAGCGTTTTCAGCAAAAGAACGGACTTACCGCAGACGGCGTAGTCGGAGCAAAGACAGCCGCGGCGCTTGGAATGACCTTATCGTCTGGAAGCAGTAGCAACAGCAGTTACAATTCGTCCGATACCTATCTTTTGGCAAAGTGTATCTACGCGGAGTCGAGAGGCGAGCCGTACTTAGGACAGGTAGCCGTAGGCGCGGTCATACTCAACAGAGTGCGCAGTTCGGCTTTCCCAAATTCCATATCGGGAGTAATTTATCAGCCGTACGCTTTTACGGCGGTAGCCGACGGACAAATCAACCTTGAGCCAAATCAATCGGCGTATTCGGCGGCAAGAGACGCTCTCAACGGTTGGGATCCCACCAACGGCTGTCTGTATTATTTCAATCCTGCGACGGCGACTAGTTCTTGGATATGGTCAAGACAAGTCAAGTTGACGATAGGAAAACACAAATTTTGCGTATAGGAGGCAAATATGTTAAGAGACGCATCGGGAAGACTTGTGATGACCAAAGGTTGGAAGACATTCTTTATAATATCGGCTATAGTAATGCTGGTTGCCATAACTTTGCTTTCAATTTTTTTGGGTATAGCCAAAGCCAACGAAGACAAATGGAAGGCAAACAGCGAGTATAATTACGAAAACGCGTATTACACTTTGACGGACAGCTTGCTCAATATGGAAAACAATCTGTCGAAATTGAGAGTGACTAGAAGCGAAAATCTCGTCAATGAAATGCTCATTGACGTGGCAATGAATTCGCAGACGGCAGTTGCAAATCTCACGACTCTGTCATACGGCGGATACGATCTCTCAAGCGCAATCAAATACTGCAATCAAGTCGGCGACTACAGCAAATACCTTGCGCAAAAACTCAACGCTGGCGGAGAGTTGAGCGAAGAAGACAGGAATACGCTTGACGGACTTTATCAAGCCACGTTCAAACTTGGCAAGAGTCTTGGCAGCGTTAAAGAGAGCCTTGTGTCGGGCGGTAAAATCGTCGACGGCTTGGGCAAACTCAACGGAGATTTCGTCGCCATTGCTTCGGGACTCGTGGACGGCAGTATTGAATATCCTGCATTGATTTACGACGGCGCGTTCAGCGATTCGCTTACCGACAAAGAAGTCAAGGGACTTAAAGGCGAGGATATAGACAGCAAGGGACAAGAGGACAGAATCAAAAAGATATTGAGCGATTACGACGTCAAAGGCGTCAACTTTATCGGCGAAAACTCCAACGGTTTTGATAGCTATCTATACCAAGTCAACCTTGCGGGCGGCAAAGTTGCAAGCGTGCAGATTGCAAAGAAAGGCGGAAGCATAGTAATGTGGGATACGTCGTTTGACTCGGTTGAACCTACGCTCACAATTGAGGAAGGCACTCTGCTTGCCGAACAGTATATCGCGAAGCAGGGCATAGAGAAGATGAAGGGCGTATACGCGACTGTCAGCGATGGGCTTTTATACGTCAACATGTGTTATACAGAGAACGATATAATTTATTATCCAGATATGATAAAGGTCAAAGTATCTTTGGACGACGGCAAAATCGTAGGTTTTGAGGGACTCAATTATATCCATAATCACACTCAAAGACAGTTAGGCGCGCCCACAGTCACAGAGGGCGAAGTGCGCAATATGGATTTCGGCGGACTTGCCGTCAAGTCAATCAGACTTGCTTTGATACCGCTCTCAAACGGCAAAGAACTTCTGACTTACGAAGTCTTTGGCAATATTGACGAATATAATTTCTATATCTTCGTCGACGCCAAGACGGGTAAAGAAGTTAAGGTAATGCAGGTTATTGACTCCGACGAAGGGGAGTTGTTAATGTAGCAATTTCAATCTTTATAAAGATATAATTAAAAAACGCGCATTTAAATATGCGTGTTTTTTTATAATCAAATATTATATTAGAAATTAATATTGTGAAATTTCCAAAAAAAGTATACTTTTACTGACTGCACCTGAAAAGGTACATTTTCTCAAA
>CAMWQA010000111.1 GCA_947176265.1 uncultured Clostridia bacterium
GTGGCGAAAATTTGATATTCATACGCACCTTCCCTTTTAAGTATTTATAATATTATAACATTATGCGCGTGAAAAGACAACATAATTTTGCATATATTATTGCCAATAAAAAGCCCCGTTTTTCAACGGGACTTGAATAAAACTAAATTTATTTATTTTCGCTATCTTGCAATTTTACTAGTTGCTCGAATTCGTAATCGGGCTTTTCGCTCCACGACTTCCATTTGAGAGCGTACGTAAAAGCGCTACGCGGATATATTTTGCCTCTATAAAATTTGGGAGGACATATCATGCAACCCAACTTTTCAAAATAAGGACGCAGATTTTCCATACGCAATTCAAAGTCGGCGTAATCGCGGTCTTCTCTTTTTCTCCAACACGCTTCGCTGAAAGCGACTAAGCGGGCGTAAGTGAGCATATCGAGTTTTTTCTCCTCGCGAATAAACTCCACCCACTGCGGGATTTCCATGCCGAGAATATTACTGTCATCCTTTACTTTCATATCCCTCGGAGAATAATTATACGTCTTTTTGAGCGGTCTGACGTTGTAGGGGTGGTCCATATAAACGTATTTCGTCATAGACAAAATACATTTCCCGCCCTTTGCCATCCACTCAAACTCGTTCCTATTGCCTTTGCTGTGTCTCGTCCACCATTGCGCCACGACGTCGGTATCCATTATATCTTTTGCATCAAGCAATTCGTTCCAACCAATCAATCGTTTACCTTTAGTCCGCAGATATTTTGCAATCTCATTGTTGAAATAGCCTTGCAACGCATTCTCGTCCTTCAAGCCCAACTGCTTGATTTTCTCTTGACAGCAAGGACATTTTTTCCAACGCGTCTTAGGTACTTCGTCTCCGCCGATATGGAAAAAGCCGCCTGTAAAAATCTCGCATAGCTCGTCAATGACGTCTTTTGCAAATTGATATACGTCGTCTTTTCCGCAGCAACATATATTGTCCATAACTCCCCAACGGTCGCTGACTTCTACTTGCTCGCCTCTGCACGATAAGTTGGGATAACAAGCTATGGCGGCAACCATGTGCCCGGGCATATCTATCTCCGGTATTACCTCGATATGCCTTTCTTTCGCGTAAGCTACGATTTCTTTCAAATCATCTTGCGTATAAAACAGACCGCGACCGTATTCGGTTTCGTCAAAGCCCCAATCGCCAGAGCCCATAAAAGCCTTGACAGACAGCGGCGTGCGCTTGCGAATTGCGCCCTTTTGCGTCAACATCGGATACTTTTTTATCTCCACTCGCCAGCCTTGATCGTCCGACAAATGCCAATGGAATTTGTTCATCTTGATATGCGCCATAACGTCGAGTATTTGTTTAATTTTGTCCACCCTCCAAAAGTGGCGGGCGCAGTCCAACGAAAATCCTCTATACTCAAAATTAGGTCTATCTTCTATACTTACTCTTTGCAATCCCTCTTGCGTAAAAAGTTGCTTAAGGGTCATAAGAGAATAAAAAGCGCCCGCCTCCGTCTTGGCTCTAATAATCACTTCGTCGTGTTTACAAGCGATAAAATACTCTTCTTCCTTCAAAGTCCCATCTGCGATAAAAGTAACTTTGCAATCTTCTCCGCCCTCTCTATTGGACAAAAACTCTTTGAGCAAAGATTTCGTATTCTCGAACGATCCGGTTACCGCGCTGTCTTTACCAAGCGCAACGCATCCGCTTTTCTCCTGTACTCTTATCGGCAAAGGTATGATATTCATTTTACTCTCTCCAAATATTAACTTTATTTTCTACATTCTATCATAATTGCAAAGATAATTCAAGCCCGACTTTGATACAAAAAGGCGAAGTGCAAATATTTGTACTTCGCCTAATCGTAACGTATCGCATATTGATATTTTTAGAATATCCAAAATATAAGTTCGAAAGCTGCCAATATTATGCCTACGATTGAAAGCGTTCTGGCGTCTCTCGCCTTTGGTCTGCCGTCATATTCTCCCGTTTCGCAAAGTTCCATAGCCTTCTTGGCTTTTTGAATACCGATAATTCCAAAAACTATGCCCAAAATTCCGCCGAGAAATCCAAATACCAGAGCTAAAATGCCATAAGTATTTGCTTCTTTTGCCAACTTGTTGGGAAGAAGAGGCTTGTGTTCCGAGCCCTCGGTTCTGCCGCTCGAATCAAACGTCGGCTGATTGGAATAATCGTTTTCCACGTAAGATTCAAACTCTTCCACAGGTCCGTCAGTCTTGCCAAATTCTCGGCTGTTACCGAAATCTTTGTCCAAATCATCGTCAAAGCTTGATTCAAAGTCTTTGTCAAAATCACTTGAAAAGTCTGCGCCCACCAACGGTTCTTCTTCTTTAAAGTCTTGTTGAGAAGATGCGCTCTCACGATGATTATCTTCTTTTAGTTTGCTTCCGCAATATCCGCAATAGATGTCGTCTTCATCTACTTCCGATCCGCAATTTCTACAGTATTTCATACAACCTCCTTTGTTCTATTATGCAATAATTGACGCGCCAAGTAGCAACGGCAGCGCAAGGCCGATAATTAACGACGATGCGACCGCAACGGCTGTCAACACAATGGAAACTATGGAACATATCCTGCCCACTTTGCAAAACGTCGCGCATTTGCCGTCCTGGTCCTGCCCCTTTTCTATGGCCTTTTTACCAAACACTAAACTTAAGATAGCGCAAATAAACGTACCGCAAGTAACTGAAAGTATACCGAGTAAAAAACATAAAAACGATTCGGTATTCTCACTTGCCGTGTTGGTAATATCATTTATCGAATCTTCGACAGACTTATGTTTTACTTGCGGGTTTTCATACTCGTTGCGCTCTTCAACCTTTGCGCCGCAATTTCCGCAATAGCTGTCAAAATCATCTAGCTTATTTCCGCATTTTCTGCAATATTTCATAGCGCTCTCCTTATTATTTTCGTATACAGTATACTACGGTTAAATGAGATTTGCAATATTAAAAATATGTAAATTTTGCAAAATATTTTCAATTATATGAATCTCGCTTTCGATTAATCATATTCATCGACAGAAAACTCTTGAAAAATATTGCCGGCTGTGCTATATTTCTTATATGAAAGAAGTTAAAGATATAAATATAAAATCCAAACGTCAACTCCCGCCTTGGGAAGAAATCGTTGCAAAGATGCATGACGAAGGTTTGCATTTTTCAGACGAATATGATATCGTAGACGTCGTTTACAGCGTAAACAAAGAGCATAGATTCGTCATATTGAAATCCGTCTCGGGATTTTTAACCTATAAATATCAATACCTTATGCTTGACCACGAGGACGAATGGGAATATTATCCCGAAGATGCAATACCCGCCTATTGGTACTCGAGCGATTGGTCATACAGCGAACGTGAAACCACTTCACTTTTCGGCGACATAAACGACTTGATGAGAGATTTAAAAGCCACCCCTGCTTATAAAAGATATTTTGAGAACTAATTCAATATCCGCCGTGTACTTATCGCAAAATGCGCAATAATAATAACGATAAAACTTTTTAATTTTAGGAGTAAGATATGAAAGTAATTGAATTGACAAAAGACAATTTTGACAAAGAAGTCGTAGAAAGCGACAAGACGGTGCTAATTGACTTTTGGGCAAACTGGTGTATGCCATGCAAAATGCTCTCGCCCGTCGTAGACGAAATCGCCAAAGAAAATCCCCAAATCAAAGTATGCAAAGTCAACGTCGACAAAGAAGGCGAACTCGCAGGCGCTTTCAACGTGTCAAGTATCCCAATGCATATAGTAATCAAAGATAAAAAAGA
>CAMWQA010000112.1 GCA_947176265.1 uncultured Clostridia bacterium
ATACGAAACGTTTGAGGAATTCTTAACAGAAATCTTAAACATATAATAAATTAACTTAATAGTATTAAATAAGATTATGAAATATGTTATAAGACGTATGAAGTCGAACGAATATGCGTTGTTGGATGAATTTTTGTACAACGCAATATATATACCAAAGGGAGTAAATCCACCGAAAAAGAGTATAATCGAGAATGCAGAACTGCAAGTCTACGTCAAGGACTTTGGCAAATACAGAGACGATATTGCTTTGGTTGCGGAAGTGGACGGAAAAATTGTCGGCGCGGTTTGGGCAAGAATCATGAATGATTACGGGCATATTGACGACGACACGCCGTCGCTTGCCATTTCTCTGTATAAGGAATATAGAAGCAACGGCATTGGCACAGGATTAATGCAAGAGATGTTGTTGCACCTTAAAAAAGTTGGTTACAAGCGAGTGTCGCTTGCTGTTCAAAAAGAAAATTACGCAGTAAAGATGTACAAGAAAGTTGGATTTGTCATCATTGATGAAAATCAAGAGGAGTATATTATGTCGTATGAGTTGGTTTAATTATTACGGTCTTGGTTTTATGGTAGTTATTATGATACCCAATATCGTTTATGCTTTGAAATGCAAGAGCAATGCTGCAAATACTTATAAAAATAAAGTTGCTGAAATAGTTGAACAAATTAGTAGATTTGCGTGTTTAACTTTGATGATTTTCAACGTGCCTTACACTTGGAAGGGCTTTTACTTTTCTTATGCAGAAGTTATTTATATAATCGTAAACAGTATTTTGGTAATTGCGTATTGCTTGGCGTGGGCGATACTGTGGAAGAAATCCGGAATTGTAAAAGTTCTTTTACTGTCGATTATTCCATCAACGGTATTTCTATTTTCGGGTATAATGATAGCGAGCATACCGCTTATAGTTTTTGCAGTCACGTTTTCTGTTACGCATATATTTATATCGTTGAAATCCGCACAAAGCATTTAGATTGGCATTAAATTCAAGTTGCGAATACCGACAAGTAGTAATCTTGTCGGTATTTTTTATAGTCAAAAAAATAATTTGTAAAAAAGTGTAAAAAATAGTTGACAATTATTTACAGAAAGTGTAAAATAATGTAAAACAAGACAGGAGGTAAAACGTGAAGACTATTACAGACAACGTGACTATTACTGAATTGTCACGATTGACAAACAAAAGCCGACCTACGATATATAAGTGGATAACGCTTTATGAAAACGAAAGCAAAGAAGAATTGCCGCAAGTGATTGCGCAGTTGTTTGATATGATTGCTGAAAACGCAAGCAAAAAAGATATTTATCAATTTTGCGAAGACCAATTTGTCGCAAGGAACGAAGACGAGGATTTGGAGGAGATATTGCAGTTGTTGCGTAAATATCGTGGCAAGCTAAATTTAGAAAGAATTAGAAACTTTATATTGGAGGAAATGAGAAATGAATGATTATATTGCAGATAATGAAAATATAGCAAAGGCTTTTGTAGACCAAAACGATAAAAATAGACAGTTGACTGCGTCGATTACTTTATTCCGTCATCAAATGGAATTGCAAATTGTCGAAGATATGATGTCGGATAACAAGCCAATTCCTACTCAAAACGAAAATAAAGTAAAGAGAGCTTTTATTGACGGCACTGTTAATTTGTTTAGAAGAAAAGAAACTCAAAGATTGAGCGAGAAGAAAAAGCAGTGCAGTGATAACATAGATAGATACGTCAGCGAGTGTCAGGCAAATGGCATACAGCTAGACGAAGTTATTACCGAAGAAAAGTTGAAAGCGCTTGCGGAAAGCGTATTTGAGAATGATAAATTCGGCTTTCAAAGGATAAACTTTGCAATCAATCTTTGCCTGCTAGATGAAGAGTCAAGCGAAGAATTTGTATTTGGCGACGAAACTTTATACGTAGTCTCTGACATACTCTTTGGAGATATGATGCGTATCGAGTACATAAAAGAGAATTTTTATAAGAATTTCAAAGAACTTTCCAACGGCAACTTCTGGGAACGCAATAAATATCTTCTCATAGGCTCGGGCATTTCGCTTGCATTGATTTCGGTATTGACTCCCGTCACTTTGGGAGTGAGCGCGTTGAGTTCTGCGGCAGTCACAAGTTGTCTTGCTCAGATAGGAAATTGCGCGCCAATGTTGATAGGTACAGGCATAGCAAAGATCACGGCAATGACGATATTGACTTCTGCAGTGATCTATAGCGGAGTATTGGCAGGCGTTGGGGTAGACGGTATATTGAAACACAAGCAAGTCAAAGACGCATTCCGTCAATTAAAGCCAAACGATTTAGCGGCTATGCTAGCAATCAAAGCTACTATTATCAATTTCGGTATGGAGAATATGGACGATGACGAATGTAAAAAAGAGTTGGACAAATGCCTCTCGAGTCTCAACGATTTGCGCGCCGACTCCGAATATATGTTGATAGTAGAAAAGAGCGACGCTGATTGCAGTAAGAAGAAAATACAAATATGCAACCGCTTTATTAAGCGATTGGCGATAAGCGTAGGAATTTAGTAAAAAGCAAGTCGAAAGACTTGCTTTTTTAGGCTATTGCAAATGCTTTAATTATATGATATAATTTTAGCGGAGGAATTTGCATGACGGGTATTCTTTATTTTAGTTCTACGGGCAACAGTTTGCAGATAGCGCAAAGAGTTAAAGACAGATTTGGCGGGAATATTATATACATTCCAAAGTATGACGGCGACGGAAGCGAATTCCAAAGGATATTTATTGTCACGCCCATTTATTCTTACGGACTACCAACGCCCGTATTTGATTTGCTACCAAGACTTGACAAGAGCAAAGAAATATTCGTAATACAAAATTACGGCGGTATGGTAGGCGGAGCAGACGCATTATTCTATGACTATGCAAAGCAATATGAATTGAACGTAAAAGGTATATATACGATAAAAATGCCCGAAAACTATACGCTTTTTATTGTTCCGCCCAAGTTTTATACCAAAAGTGTCTTAAAAAGTTCTAATAAAAGAATAGATAAAATCCTAGACAAAATAGAGAATAAAGGGTATGAATTGCCAAAGGCAAAGGTAAATATCGCCAAAAAGCAAACGTATCTCAAGAACAAAGGCAATTGGCATATAATTGGGGATAGATTTTCCGTCAACGACAATTGCGTGAAGTGCCAAAAGTGCGCGAGTATTTGTCCGTCAAAAAATATTGTTTTTGAAGACGGCAAGATTGTCTTCAAAGATAATTGTATAGCATGCCTAGGGTGCTATCACAGATGCCCGCAAAAAGCAATAGTGTATTTGGACAAGAAAAGTAAATACAGATATGTCAATCCCAACGTCAATGAAGATGAGATAGGAAAGAATAGCTAATCAATATCGAACAGGTCGTTGGCTTCGATTTCAAAGAACTTAATCAAATTAAAAATATCTTGGATACTAGGCTCGGTGCGACCTTGTTCCCAATTTGCATATGTGCTATTAGGAATTGATAATGCATCGGCAACGTCTTTTTGTCGAAGTCGCTTTGACAAGCGTATTGTTCTTAAATTATCAGCAAATATTTTGTTTTTATTATTATTTATGTTTTCCATATTAGAATATTATCATTAAATAGCTAAAATAGCTTGACAATGGCT
>CAMWQA010000113.1 GCA_947176265.1 uncultured Clostridia bacterium
TTTTCAAAGGAAAAGACTATGAAGATATTACTAGACTGTTTTGGCGGCGACAACGGTCCCGACAGCGCAATTGACGGCGCGTTGATGGCGTTGCAAGAGAATAAAGACGTGCATTTGACTCTTTGCGGAGACGAGAGCGTGATTGGCTCATATCTTGCCGACAAGACTTACGACAAGTCAAGGCTTGATATTTTGCACGCTCCCGACGTAGTGACCAACGACGACGTGCCTACCATGGCAGTTAGAAGAAAAAAACAATCTTCGATGATGGTTGGACTTCAGACTTTGGCAAGCGGACAATACGACGGAATGGTATCGTCGGGCAATACCGGAGCTTTGCTAGTAGGCGCAACGATATTCGTAAAACTTGTGGACGGAGTTCAGAGAGCCACTCTTTCGCCGCTTTTGCCGACTATGATTGACGGCAAGCAGACTATACTCGTCGACGGCGGTGCCAACGTGGACTGCAAGGCTAGTATGCTCAAAGAATTTGCAGTAATGGGCAGCGCATACATGAGCAGTATGGGAGTTGACAATCCAAAGGTTGCGCTTCTCAACAACGGCGCGGAAGAGGAAAAGGGCAACGCTTTGACAAAAGAAACGCATCAAATTTTGAAAGCAACCGACGTAAATTTTGTCGGCAATATCGAGGCTAGAGAAATGTTTGCGGGCGAGGTCGACGTAATAGTAGCCGACGGCTTTGCGGGCAATATGATTTTAAAATCCGCAGAGGGTATGGGTAAGACGATATTCTCAATGCTCAAAAGATATATTATGGAAGGCGGATTGAGAGCAAAACTCGGTTATCTGTTGCTCAAACCGTCGCTTAAGAAGCTCAAAGGACTTATGTCCAGCGACGCGGTAGGCGGAGGAGTATTTTTGGGCGTAAAGAAAGTCGTAGTAAAAGCGCACGGAGCTAGCAACGCTACGGCGTTTAAGAATGCAATTATGCGAGCGCAAGAAATGGCAGAAGCTGACGTGTGCGGAAAGATAGCAAGCGCGCTAGCGAGATAATAGAGCCTATAATCAACCTCGCACTCGCTTACTTAATCATAGTCTTAAAAGAAATATGTAAAGAATACGAAGAATATGGAGAATATAGAGAATTTAATCGGATACACTTTCGTTGATAAAGAGCTTTTACAAAGGGCTTTGACGCACCCTTCGTATTCGCATATTCACGGAGTAGAGAGCTATCAGAGATTGGAGTTTTTGGGCGACAGTATCGTGGACTTTATCATAGCCGACGAGCTTTGCAAAGTCTATCCTAATTTGGACGAGGGCAAGTTGACGAAGATGAGAGGCGCTATCGTATCCGCAACGCCGCTTGCAAGCGTCGTAAAAGAAAAGGGCTATGACGAATATCTCAAGATGGGTTTTGGAGAATTAAGCGATAATATCCGCAGCGATTTATTCGAGGCTATATGCGGCGCAATATATCTTGACGGCGGCATAGAAAAGGCAAGAGAGTTTATAGTAAAGAATTTACGAGGGCTTATCTTTACTGCAAAGGATAATTGCAAAAAGGACTTTAAGTCGGCGTTGCTGGAAAAATACGCAAAGCATAATATTGAGTTTAAAGACAACGGCAAAAAAGGAGAGGAGCATCATCCCATCTTTACCGTCGAATTGTATATAGACGGCAATCTCGTTGCAACCGCAGACGGAGAGAATAAAAAATCCGCTCAACAAAAGTGTGCTCAAATAGCTTTGGAAAGTTAGCATAAAACGTGTAGTTTTTACATAAAAAATATATTGACAGAAAGTTATATTAATGCTAGAATGGCATTGTAAAAATTTATTTGCGAGGTGTAAAATGAGAGCAAAAGATTACAGACAATCCGCATGGCAAAGTCTGAAAGGCAAATGGGGAGTTTGCGTACTTGCTTTTCTTATCTTTGATTTGATTTCAGGCGCATGCGCAGGAAGTTATGCAAATGACGGCACAGCCATAGTTTTTTCAATTGCCGGCTTGATAGTTATGGGACCTTTGACTATAGGTCTTTCGGCGATTGGACTCAACGCGGCTAGAGACAAAGAAGTCGAAATGGGTATGCTTTTCAACGGCTTTAAAGATTTTGGTAGATCTTGGGTATTGTACTTTACCAACAATCTTTTCATAATATTGTGGACAATGCTTTTTGTCATTCCCGGTATTATAAAGACGTTTGCATATTCAATGAGTTATTATATTTTGATAGATAATCCGACTATGTCTGCAAGCCAAGCAAGAAAGAAATCTATCGAGATGATGAAGGGCAACAAATGGAGACTCTTCTGCTTGGAGTTTAGTTTTATAGGTTGGTTATTGCTCAGCTTACTCACACTTGGCATATTGCTTTTCTGGGTTATGCCTTATATGGAAGTTGCCAGAGCAAAGTTCTATTTGAGTTTGCTTCCCGAAGAAGAGGTGCAAGATAGCGTTGTAAACGGCGATATAGTTGACGTTGACGGCAACGTAAATTCGGAATTTGACAATAATAATGCAGGAGCAAATGATTTTGACGCTTTTGCAAACGACGATAAAGCTCAAAACGCTGACGTAAGAGACGAATTCGATTTTTCAAGCAGCGACGACGAATTCAAATAAAATCAACTACAGTTAGCAAAATACGCTCAAAGAAATTTGGGCGTATTTTTTATTGAAAAATTATAAAATAAATGGTATAATTTCGATATGAATATCGGGGAGAATATATGAAAACGAGAAGAATTATCATCATTGTCGCGACGTTGTTAGTAATGAGTATTTTGACAGTAACTATGATAGGTTGCAAAAACGCTTCCTCGACAGAGTATGACGTAATCAAACAGACCAAGAAAGATAACTATTCGCTGCTCAACGAGAATTACGCTCAACACAATCAAACCGTGCTTATCGGCGATTCGATAATAGAGATTTACAATACGGAGTTGTTTGACGGATCTTTATCCACTAAAATTTACAATAGAGGAATAAGCGGAGACACTTCTGATAAACTGCTTGAGAGATTGGAAGACAATGCGCTCAATATCGCTCCCCAAAATCTCGTCGTACTTGTGGGAACTAACGACTTAAGCCGCAAGATATCGGCGGACGTTATTTGCGATAACATAAGCAAAGTAATTGACAAAAGCAAAGACGCTCATGTCGGGGAAATAATTATATGTTCGCTGTTGCCTGTAAATAAATCTATCAACAACAAGATGGTGGGAACGCGCAAAAACAGTAATATCAAAACTATCAATTCAAAGTTAAAGACTGCGTGCGAGAAAAAACAAGTGACGTTTGTCGACTTATATACTTTGCTTGAAGATAAAGACGGCAACTTTGATAAGCAGTACACTTATGACGGACTGCACCCCAACACGAAGGGATATATAATAATTACTCAAGCCATTGAAAAAACCTTAAACAATTGAAAGTACCGCCGACTAAATCGGCGGTATTTTAACGTAAGAAATAAACAGGAAAGAATTACCGCGAAATTATTTTACTTTTAATATTTTCAAAAATCGTAATGTATGTTAAACTTATTATATTGGCAGTGCCTCAGGAGAAAGTATGCAGGATATTTGGATAATCGACGACGAAAAAGAGCTTGCGGATGCGATAGC
>CAMWQA010000114.1 GCA_947176265.1 uncultured Clostridia bacterium
CTATTATAGGACTCGAGAGCAAAAAGGCTATGGAAATACTCGGCGAATATCCTGACGTAGTAGTCGGCTGCGCTGGCGGCGGATCTAACCTCGGCGGACTTATAGCTCCGTTTATGCAAGACAAACTTCTCGGCAAGAAGAATACAAGATTCGTTGCAGTTGAGCCTGCTTCATGTCCGTCGTTCACGAGAGGTAAGTATGCTTACGATTTCTGCGACACCGGCAAAATCACTCCTCTTGCAAAGATGTATACGCTTGGCAGCGGATTTATTCCGTCGGCAAACCACGCAGGCGGTTTGAGATATCACGGTATGTCTCCGATATTGTCAAAACTTTATCACGACGGATATATGGAAGCCGTATCTTACGAGCAGACCAAAGTATTTGAAGCGGCTGTACAGTTTGCAAAGTGCGAGACCATATTGCCGGCTCCTGAATCTTCTCACGCAATCAAGGGCGCAATAGACGAGGCTTTGAAGTGCAAAGAGAGCGGCGAGGCAAAGACGATACTCTTTGGCTTGACTGGTACGGGATACTTCGATATGAAGGCTTATTCTGAGTATCTTGCAGGAACGATGACGGATTATATTCCAACCGACGCGGACTTGGAGAAAGGTTTTGCATCGTTGCCTAAAATCAAGTAATAGTGTAAGTAATTGAGAATCTATAAAAATAATCAATAACAACGGCGGTTGGTACCAACCGCCGTTATTTTAAAGGAGAGTAATATGAAAGAATTGTTTACGCCGCCAAATCATGTTGGCTTTGAAGCTTGCAAGCTATTTGGAGAAAACGGCTTAATCATAGACGGCTCGGTAGCATATATTGAGCCATGCGGCGGAGGACCTACTCAGCCTCATACTCATGCGCACAACCATCTTTTTGCGGTACTCGAAGGAGAAGCAAAAATATTGCTTGGAGAGCAGACCGTCATAATCAAAGAAGGCGAAAGTTTTTTGGTAGACGGGGCTATTCCACATTCGGTGTGGAATAATTGTTCGAGTAAGACGGTAATGATTGGAATAAACGTAAAAGAATGAGTCAAAGGCGCGTAAAAATTGTGAAAAATACATATTCGCGAGAGTAAAAATTTCCTAAAATTATTGAATATAGATTGACTGCGTATATTTGTATAGGGTATAATGTACCCGAAATATATGAGAAGTTATAAAATAATTTCTGCGCTGTCGTCAAAACTCAAAAAGGTGTATAAGGTTGAAGCCGACTCGACCGTGTATATTCTCAAAGAATACGAACGCGTCGAAGACGCAGAGAAAGAAATGCAAATTGCGAGGCAAGTAGCCATGACGGGCTATGCGCCCGAGGTAATAGAGCATCAAGATAATTTGGTGTTATATGAATACGTTGAGGGCGACAATTTTTGCGACGAATTCCGAAAGGCAACGATGACGGACGACGTCGAGGCAATGGAGCTTTTAGCGACAAGGTTATCTATATTTTTGCAAATCATATATTCGTTTACAGACAAAGCTATAAAGGAGATTGATTTCAATAACTACGTCGTCAGGGACGGAAGAGTAGTGGGAGTCGACTTCTTAAAAGTGGACGAAGGTATGCCGTACGAGGACGTGGCAAGCGCAATAGCCTTTGCGTTGACAAACAGCGCCGGTCAGTATTACGATTGTTATCCGTTCGTATATAAGTTACTGTCTTGTTTCAAACTAGATATGATGGACGTCATCAACGAAGTTAAGGCAAGGCTAAAACAGCTTGCAAGCAGAGGTTCGAGCAACGATATCGACATAGATATGCTCGCAGACGGGCTTGTGGGTTTTGATAAGAAAGGTGTAGATTGGCGAAAGTTAATCTGATTTATAAAAATTTTAGGAGGTATGTATATGAAATTCGCAGAGAGATTAAAGGAGCAAAGACTTATCAACGGTTACAACCAAGAATACTTGGCTAAGTACATGCAGGTGTCACAAGTTTCTATCAGCAATTGGGAGAGAGGCGTTAAGGAGCCAAGTTACCAAGCTTTGATAGATTTGAGCAACTTGTTTGGTAAGACAACCGATTATATGTTGGGACTCAAAGACGACGATAGCAAGAATATGTAAGGTGTCAAAAATATACCGCTCCCCAATGCAAATAGGGAGCGGTTTTTTTTATTCATAAAGTTTGTTATACATTGCCTTAGCTTCATCCGTCATACTTCCGTCTTCGTTGTATACGACGAGTTTTTCGACGTTTAGAGAATGCTTTCCGCGCTTTTTACAAGTAAGCGCGAAGGTGTCGGCTTTTTTAGATATTTTGGGATAAATCAAAGTCAAGGTCTTGGGTATAAGTTTGTTTTGAGAGCAGTAAGTAATTACTTCCGCCATACGGTTCGTCTTATGGATTATATAAAAAGTTCCGCCGAATTTGAGTATACTTGACGCGCTTTGAATTATGCCCTCGAGGTTGCAAGTGCTTTCGTGTCGAGACAGCGCGACTTGCGGGCTTTCTCTCTTTTCTCCGCTCTCGCTTGAGAAGTAGGGAGGATTGCACACTGCCACTTGTACGCTTTCTTTGCCAAGTATATCCGGCGCGTTTGCAATATCGTCGTTGAGTATATTTATCTTATCTTGCAATCCGTTGAGTTCAACGTTCTTTATTGCCAGTTCCGCCACGTCTTTTTGAAGCTCGATACCAATGACTTTTGAGCAAGGAGTCTTTGCCGTAAGGAGCAGAGAAATTACGCCGTTTCCGCATCCTAAATCTACAATAGTATCGCCGCTTTTGCATCTCACGGTATTGGCAAGCAGTACGGCGTCGGAAGTAAAACAATATCCGTCGGCGTATTGCATAATTTTAAGTCCATTGCATTGCAAATCGTCAAGTCTCAAATCGTTCATATCTCAATTCTACTATAAAAATATTTGATAAGTCAAAATAAATTATAATATGTATTTACAAAATGGAAAATAATGGTTAAAATAATAGTATAAACAAAATAGGAGGTAGCGCTATGAAATACGTTTGCAGTGTTTGCGGATACGAGTACGACGAAGAAGTAGGTTGCGAAGAACTTGGCATTGCTCCCGGCACTAAGTGGGAAGACATTGAAGACGACTTTTCTTGTCCGCTTTGCGGAGTAGGAAAAGATGACTTTTCTGCAGAGTAAGAGTTGATTAGATTACGCATGAAAAGGTATTTGTCATTTCGAACGTAGTCGAGAAATCTAAATCAATATTAAAATATAAATACGAGCGCGTTATCCGCGCTCGTATTTTTTATATAATTATATAGCCTTGACAATTTTAATATAGCGGTGTTAAGATTATATGTGATAGTTTTAAGAATTTAAAACTAATGAAGGAAGACTTATGAA
>CAMWQA010000115.1 GCA_947176265.1 uncultured Clostridia bacterium
ATATTGTTGGGGAGCTCAAGCAAGTGAGCGTAAAACGGATAGAGTTTTGATAGGGCAATAGAATAACTTTTGGCGTATCCGTTGCCTTTTTTAAGTTCTTCGTCGAGAATGTTTTTGAAGTCGCCGTCTTCTTTGAAATAGGCTACTTCTTTCAACGCATTAATCTCTCCGATTTCACTGCCGAAAGAAAGCGTTACGTCTCCTTTGATAGCGTTTGCAATCTTTACTCCGCCTAGCGCAAAGTACTTTGCCGTAGTCAGGACGTACTGCGGAGGCAGTTCCACAACCATATCCGCGCCGCATTTTACAGCCCACTTTGCGCGAGTGTATTTGTCGGCAATTACAAGTTCTCCTCGTTGAGTAAAATTACCGCTCATAATACATACGGCCTTGTCCGCGCCCGTGTCTTTCAAGGCGCGCGAAATATGATATTCGTGTCCTTTTTGCATGGGATTGTATTCGCAAATTATGACGGCAATTTTCATTTTTTGCTCCTCAAACTCTTTACAATTATTTCCATAGAGAGTATAATCTAATTAAATTAAAGTTATCGCACGGTTTAAGATAATTATATAGCAAACTCGATGAAAAATAAAGTAATTTGGAGGAAGTGAAATGAGCAAAATTATCGACAGCATTATCGACAAAGCAAAGAAACTTGGCAAGACTATAGTATTGGCGGAGGGCGAAGAACCGCGTACCGTTGAAGCGGCGCAGACTATCGTTCAAAATAAGATAGCAAAGGTCATTCTTCTCGGAGATGAAGAGAAGCTGAAAGTAATGTATCCGCACGCGGATTTTACAGGTATCAAAATCGTCAATCCGTTGACGGCAGACATAGAAGATTATGCAAATACGCTTTATGAGTTGAGAAAGGCAAAGGGTATGACTTTGGACGTCGCAAAGACGGAAATCAGAAAGTATCTCAACTTTGGCGCAATGATGATAAAGAAAGGCGACGCAGACGGTATGGTTGCGGGCGCAATAAACTCCACCGGCAACGTGCTGCGTTCGGGACTTACGATAGTCAAGACCAAGCCGGGAATTAAGACGGTGTCCAGTTGCTTCCTCATGGCTTTTGAAGGTACGCCGTACAAAGACCAAGAAATTATGGTATTCGGCGATTGCGCCGTAAATATCAATCCTACGGCAGAACAACTCGCAGACATTGCCATTTCCTCGACCGCTACGGCAAAGGATTTGGCAGGTATAGCAGAGCCAAAAGTTGCGATGCTCTCATTCTCCACGAAGGGAAGCGCAAAGCACGAATTCGTAGACAAGGTAGTCGAGGCTACCAATCTTGTAAGAGAAAAAGCTCCAGAGATAGAAATTGACGGCGAATTGCAAGTAGACGCGGCAATCGTTCCGTCGGTCGGCAGACTCAAAGCTCCGGGTAGCGACGTGGCCGGCAAGGCAAATATCTTTATCTTCCCAGACTTGCAATCGGGTAATATAGGATACAAACTCACGCAGAGATTCAGCGGGGCTACCGCTATTGGACCAATCTGTCAAGGATTCGCTAAGCCTATCAACGACCTCTCCAGAGGTTGCACGAGCGACGACATAGTTGCGGTAGTTGCAATTACGGCAGTACAGGCTAGTCAAAACTAAAGTAATTATAAGGAGTGAATTTATGAAAATATTGGTTGTCAATGCAGGAAGTTCTTCTCTCAAATATCAACTTATTGAGATGACGAGCGAAGAGGTAATATGCAAAGGAACGGTAGAGTGTATAGGAATAGATGGTTCAAAGAATACGCACAAGGTCAACGGCAAGTCTTACGTGGTGGAAAGACCGCTTGCAGACCATACCGACGCATTCAATCTCGTAATGGAATGTTTGACGAATAAAGAATACGGCAGTATTTCATCTCCCAAGGAGATAAGCGCAATAGGTCACAGAGTAGTTCACTCGGGCGAAGCTTTTACGAAGTCGTCTTACGTTGACGCAGACGCTCTCAAAAAACTCGAAGAGATTGTTACGCTTGCGCCATTGCACAATCCCGCAAGTCTTGCGTGCCTTAAATCTTGTATGTCAATAGTCGACTGTCCCAACGTAGTGGTATTCGATACGGCTTTCCACAGCACGATGCCCGACAAGGCGAAGATGTACGCTATTCCTTACGAGGACTATCAAGCAACCAAGATTCGCAAATACGGTTTCCACGGTACGTCTCACAAATTCGTATCTCAAGAAGCTATCAAATATCTCAATTCCAAGGGTAAGCCAAGCGGCAAGATAGTTACCTGCCACCTCGGCAACGGCTCTTCAATTACTGCGGTTAAGGACGGCAAGTGTATTGATACTTCAATGGGTATGACTCCGCTGGAAGGTCTTATCATGGGAACTAGAGCGGGTAATATCGACGCCGCAGCAGTGGTAATGCTTGCAAAAGCAAAGGGTATGTCCCTTGACGAGATGAGCAACTATCTCAACAAAAAGAGCGGTTTCTTGGGCGTGAGCGGAGTAAGCTCGGACTTTAGAAAACTTAACGAAGCAATCGAGGCAGGCAATGAGAGAGCAAAACTTGCTTACGATATGTTTGCATATCAAATTCGCAAACTCATCGGTTCGTACGCAGTGGCTATGGGCGGACTTGACGCTGTGGTGTTCACGGGCGGTATTGGAGAGAACGGAGACGGTATCCGCAAGTCAGTCGCCGAAGATATGGAATTCTTGGGTATGAAGATTGACAGTAAGTTCAATAAAGAAGCTCCGAGAGGCGAGTTTGCCGACGTAAGCGCAAAGGATAGCAAAGTGGCAATTCTCGTCATTCCTACCAATGAAGAACTCGTCATTGCAAGGGAGACAAAAGAAATCGTCGAAGCTCTCTAAAATAAAATACAAAACCTTTGCATTTTGTTTGACAAAGGTAAAAAAATCAATTATAATGCAATAGCAATTAATTTTATCAGTATGAATGGAGGTGTTGACAATGGCAGTACCAAAGGCGAAAACATCAAAACAAAGAAAGCATACACGTTCGGCAAATTGGAAGTTGACCGCTCCAAATCTTTCGACGTGTCCACAATGCCACGAGATGAAAGAAAACCACAGAGCATGTAAGAACTGCGGTTATTATGACGGCGAACTTGTTGTTGAGAAGAGCGACAAGAAATAATTAGTTATTAGTAAATTATCAGAGCGAAGCATAACAATGCTTCGCTTTTTGTTTTGCTTGATTTTTGCAAAAGAATATATTAAAATGATTATAATATTAAAGATAATAAATTTTCAAAGGAAAAGACTATGAAGATATTACTAGACTGTTTTGGCGGCGACAACTGTCCCGACAGCGCAATT
>CAMWQA010000116.1 GCA_947176265.1 uncultured Clostridia bacterium
ACCCAATATCTTAACTCGCCGTCGCCTATTTCTATATCTTTAAGAGCTATCTCATCGCCTACGCTTAATCCAGCAGACTTAAAATATTTGTACCCATTGTTGTCAACGTACTGAGCGTTGTCGCCGGTAACTTGCCATACTTTGAAATCCATATTAGGCAATTGCACGTACGTCCATTCGAGATTGAGCGTAGCTTTAACTATCTTCCAAAGTATACTCCACTCAAAATCTCCGTCGTAAGTATCCGTTTTGCCTACCAATGGAGTAATATAGTTGTCATTGCTATTGTCAAATCCAAGTACGCTTGCCTCATAATCGCCTACGTTTCTTTTCTTATTGTTGTCGTAATTCTCATCGCTTACAGTGAGCGTAATAGGCAAATTGATAAGCTTAATCGTTTGGTTATTGCCATTATACTTAAATGGATTTTGGGGGTCGTAGTTCCACTTGACTTCGCCCAATTTATACTTGGCTTTCTCAATTTGATATTTGAGCGTAAAACTTCCGCTCCACGTCTCATAGGTATTGTCATAATTGCATAGAAATACCGTCACTTGATATAAATCTTTAGCGTTGGTCTGTTCTATGTCTCCTTCTAATCCGCTTCCACCGCCTTTAGAAGTGTCAATCTTTACGCCCAAATCCTTTAAGTTGCTGTCGTCTACGCTAAACTTATACGCATTGCCATTGTAAGTCAAAATCAATTTGCCATCCGTCAGTTCTCCTATATCTGCGCTGTTGACTTGCCACTTAATAGAACTGTCGTTGACAGCTACATTACCGCCAACTACAGTAAAGCTCTTCTCTTTTTTGTCGCCGTTGATAAAGTAATTGCCGTTATCGCTATCTTTAGATGCGCTCAACTCAACTACGAACGTATAGCTGCCTATCGCCAAATTATTAGGCATAGTTATCGTTACGCCATTTCCGTTTACTACTTTGGTCGAATTTATATCGTCATATTTGGTGTTATCTCCCGACTTGAGATAATATACGTAATAATCAATATTAGCTCCGCTTACTCTTTCGTCGGTAATAGTCATTGTCGTGGTTTCACCCACGTCCCAACTAGCGTCTGCATCAGAGCAAGTAATTGTCGGATTAAGATTTTTTGCTGTTATATTTATCTCTATCGTATATGGCGCAATGTCATTGGAAGTCTCCGAATCCCAACACGTCGCCGCTCCGTTATCTTTCAAAGAAAACGTTACGGTATACTTGCCTGCATTGGTTGCTGTAACAGTGTTGTTTTCATAAGATGCCGTAGAAGATACATCGACATTTACTTTGTCAATATCATTTGTTTGCGACAAGTTGAATGGAATGGGACTGCCTGTATACGGACTTTCCAGAGTAGCTATTTTCGGTTTTTGCACCAAGGCTTTATCTATTGTAAATCCTATAGTCAGCGTCGTATCGGGATCCAATTCGTAGCTGCAGTCGTTGGTGATTTCAACTGTGGCTATAAATTCGCCAATCTCTCCCGTTGGATATTCCGTATAAGTCTGTCCTCCGTTAACCTTTTTATATGTGAAGCCAAAGACAGGCGCTCGTCCGTTAGCCACGGTATCGCCCGAACATATTGCTCCCGATGCATGGGCAGCTTGCGGATGTTTATTGACCAACGATAGGTCTACTCCTATCTTTTTCTTAGTGATTTTATAATTAAAGTAACGTACTTTTTCTGATTCATCTGTGCCCTCTTCGGGAGTGCCTGCGAACTTATCTTTGGGATCTGCGCTGGTAATAGTTACTTTTATGGGATAAGTACCGACTTCTTTCATTTCTGTCGGAGGATAATCAATTGACATAATTGAACTTACATACCAGCTTAATTTATTTTTATCCGTTATATTCGACAAATCCTGAGGCAAGCCATTGTACGGATTTTCTATATCAAACGGTTCATCCAGCGAAGTATTTGCTACCGTTTTTAAATTAAGATGGAATGCCGGAGCCACTCCGTGTTCTTTCTTAACCTTCGCGTCGTTGGCATTGAAATCGTTACCGCTAGAATAATAACTATAAGTAGAGTTGGCAGAAGCAGCGCGAGCCGATCTGGACCATACGTAATCTCCGTTATTTTTGATACGCTGTCTGACAGCCAATTTCCACATTCCTGTCGTATTAACTATACCCGTTTCGGTAAAACTCGGTAGCCATATTTTATCATTTTTCCAATTGGTATAGCCTTCTTTATTATCATAATTATTGCTTAAAGATTCAATTCCTTTATCCAAAGCGTCATTTGCATTGTTATAAAAATATGAAGAGTTTCCATACGAAGAGCCTGATACGTGTTCTTTGGCTTTTTGTACGTGTTGCCACGACATATTATCAGGTACCTCTATAAATTTTGCTATACTGCCGGGAACTTCGGCGCTCTTTTCCATTGTATAGATTGCCCAATCATTGTCGGCGTCTTGTTCTGCAGTTGTTAATGCTCCATTACTTGTTGCATAATCTCCGCCGTTGTTAAGCACTTTTGCTCTCATATAACTTGTGCCGTACATATTTGCGGGAAAATCTCCTGCAGTAGCCGTATCATACTTATTAAACTGAGCTTTTTTAACTGTGCTATCATTTACGGTAGCAAGATAAAGCGTAAGAATAGGCTCATTTTTATTATTCTGCGACACGTACGCAGCCATCCATTTCTTCCCGCCAATTGTAATTATTATATCTTTAGAGCCATTTCTATCTCTAATGTTTTGCGCCGTAATCGGAGTTTTGCCCAAATTTGTCAGAGTCGATTCGTCCGGACTAGCTACACCGCTTATCTTAGTTATAATATCCCAAAAAACGTCTTCATCAAATATTCTATTGCCTGACAAACTTTCATATCCGCTCTTGAGAAATCCATCTATAGTGATTGCTTCATCAGTACTTATTTTACCGCCACTAATAGTATACGCATCTACTACCTTGCTTTGCCCAAAAATTATTCCCACGCAACCAAGTAGCATCGCTAGCGCCAGTATTGACACCATAGCTATTTTTATTGTTTTTTTCCATTTTATCTTGTCCATAATCTTTCCTTTAGGAGAGTAGACCTTAATTTAGTTTTGTTTTCCAAAAAAAGTATACTTTTCCTGACCCAAAGGTATTGCATTTTTTTTAAGTCTAAAGTATAATGTATTTGAAAAAATATGCC
>CAMWQA010000117.1 GCA_947176265.1 uncultured Clostridia bacterium
CAGGTTTGGAGTCTATTGACGCCTCGTGATGTATTCTCCAGAAGAAATTGCAAGTATCGTCACGCGTAGCGCAGGACGGTTGGGCGTTGAAATTACGGAAGACGGAGCATTCGAGATTGCAAGAAGAAGCAGAGGTACGCCGAGAATTGCCAACCGTATTTTGAAGAGAGTACGCGATTACAGCGAAGTTTTAGCGGAAGGTATCATCGACGCAAAAGTCGCAGACGTTGCGCTTGGCAAAATGGAGATTGACAAACTCGGTCTTGACAACGTTGACCGCAAAATTATATTGACGATTATTGATAAATTCAACGGAGGTCCGGTGGGACTTGACACATTGGCCGCGTCGATAGGAGAGGACGCCGGTACTATAGAAGACGTATACGAACCGTATCTAATGCAAATTACCTTTATTGCGCGCACTCCTAGGGGACGTATTTGTCTTCCCGACGCGTATACTCATTTTGGCAGAAAAGCTAACCAACTTGCCTTTGAACAGCTTTCTATGTTGAATAATATTGAGGACGATTGATGAAGACAAGCGACTTTTTTTACCAGCTTCCGCAAGAGCTTATTGCGCAGACCCCTATAGAACCGAGAGACGCTTCGCGTATGCTTGTTCATCACAAGGATAGCGGAGAAATCGAACATAGGCATTTTTACGACGTTGTCGATTATCTAAAAAAGGGCGACGTACTCGTCATCAACAATACTAAAGTTATTCCCGCAAGAATCTTTGCCACAAGACTTCCTCGCACGGAAAAGACGGTGGAGCATAATACCGAAGTTTTGCTTTTAAAACGCAAAGAATACGACGTATGGGAGTGTATTACCCGACCGGCAAAGAAGCTCAAAATCGGCACTTTGCTTGACTTTGGCAAAATGCAAGGACAAGTCGTCGGTTTTGGCGAAGAGGGAATAAGATTTATCAAATTCACGTTTGACGGCGTTTTTGAAAATATACTTGAGGAGATTGGCAATATGCCGCTTCCGCCGTATATCACTCAAAAACTCACAGATAAAAGCAGGTATCAGACGGTGTATAGTAAGATCGACGGATCGGCAGCCGCGCCTACGGCAGGCTTGCACTTTACGCCTCAGCTATTGCAAAAGATTGAAGATAAGGGAGTGCAAATCGCTAAAGTGCTTTTGCATGTGGGACTTGGCACTTTTAGACCTGTCAAGGAAGACGACGTACTCAAACATAAGATGCACAGCGAGTATTACGAAGTTGATGAAGCCAACTCAAAGATTATAAACGACGCTTTGGCGGAAGGCAGACGTGTAATATGCGTAGGCACGACTTCGGTCAGAGTGGTGGAAAGCGCGTCGGGAGACGACGGATTTGTCAAACCCAGCAAGGGCGAAACGCAAATTTTTATCTACCCAGGATATAAGTTTAAAGTAGTCAAGGGCTTAATAACAAATTTCCATTTGCCAGAATCGACTTTGATTATGCTTGTCAGCGCGTTTATTGGCAGGGAGAATACGCTTGCGATATATGAGACTGCGGTTAAGGAAAGGTATAGGTTCTTTTCATTTGGTGACGCGTGCCTCTTCATCTGAATGTCGCAATACGGCGTCTAACTTACTTATGAAAGGATATGTATGGATAATTTTAAGTATGAAGTGATAAAAGTATGTAAGCAATCTGGCGCAAGAGTGGGTAGGTTTACCACTCCGCACGGCGTTATTGACACTCCCGTTTTTATGCCGGTGGGTACGAATGCGACGGTAAAAGCGCTTACTCCCAAGAACGTAGAAGAGACAAAAGCGTCGATAGTGCTTGCCAATACTTATCATTTATATTTGCGACCGGGCGCAGACCTTGTGGAAAAGGCGGGCGGGCTGCACAAGTTTATGAATTGGCATAAACCTATTTTGACTGACAGCGGCGGTTTTCAAGTTTTTTCGCTTTCAAAAATGCGAAAGATAACAGAGGACGGAGTGACGTTTTCGTCGTATATCGACGGTTCAAAACACTTTATGGGACCGGAAGAGTCGATAGCCGTACAGAATAAGTTGGGCGCTGATATAATTATGGCATTTGACGAATGTACCGACGGAATTACGGATTATAAATACGCAAAAGGCGCAATGAACCGTACTCTTGATTGGCTTGCAAGGTCGGTCAAAGCGCATAAAAATCCCAATCAAATGTTATTTCCTATCATTCAAGGCAATATGTACGCTGACTTACGCGTAGAGAGCGCAAAGAGAACTATCGAATACGCAAAGTGCGGTTTTTCTATCGGCGGCCTGTCCGTGGGAGAGCCAAAGCCGGTAATGTACGAAATGCTCGATTTGTTGAGGGAGTATTATCCTCAAGATCAACCGAGATATCTTATGGGAGTGGGGTCGCCCGACTGTCTTGTCGAGGGGGTAATGCGTGGAATAGATATGTTTGATTGCGTACTTCCCACGCGTATGGCGCGCAACGGTTCTGCGTTTACGAGATACGGCAATTTGACTATCCGCAACGCTAGTTTTAAAGAAGACTTTTTGCCGGTTGACAGCGAGTGCGATTGCTATTGCTGTCGCAATTTCTCTCGCGCGTATATACGTCATCTTATCAATTCGGGCGAGATACTCGGCGGCGCGTTGTTATCTATACATAATATCAGATTTTTGACGAAACTCATGGAAGATATGAGAGCGGCAATAATGGAGGACAGATTCGGGGATTTTTATAAACAGTTTACTCAAGATTATACTTGGGGACACGGCGGAGAAAAGTCTGTAAGAAGTAAATAGTAGTTAATTTGGGCGTATAAGTCGGGTAAATGTCTGTAAAATGTATATAAAATATCAAAAAATAACCAACAAAATACTTGTAATTGTTGGG
>CAMWQA010000118.1 GCA_947176265.1 uncultured Clostridia bacterium
CAATCAAGAAAGATATGACGGTAGCGCTCTTCAAGATGGAAGACGAGTATCTCAAAGACATCAAGAGAGACGCTTCGGGCGACGGCACTAAGATAAAGGTCAAAGAGACTGAAGTCATCATATCCGACGCTCAAGCATGCAAGGCTGCAAAGAATATGATAGACCTTCGCGAAGACCAAATCGAGCGTTACAACGACCTTCTCAAAGAGCAGCGTTCAATGAGAAGCAAAAAGTAAGCAACCGACTGCGTAAAGCGGCACACCTTTTGCCTAATCTACGAGTCGACATGGAAAAATAAAAAAGCAAGGCGAGAGAACACTCTCGCCTTTGTCATTACAAAACACATTTTGATTTAGTCGAAGAATCTTTTCTGAACCAACGCTGTAATCGTATAAATTCATTCAAATTGTCAACAATAGATAGCGCAACCACTTGATTTATGAATTTTTTTGTGTTATTATATGAGCGTAACGGTGCTTTTGTGTGAGACTTTTACAATTTTTTTAGTGAGGCTATATGGATTCACATAGTAAAAATTTGAATAATTTTTCTGTCAACGAGAGGGTATTTGCCCGCGTTGGTAATCTTTGCAATACAATAGATACAATTTTTTTAATATACGGAGGCAACAATGCGACCATTTTTTGAGTCTATCTTCAGTTTTGAAAAAGACTCTTCCAACATGGCTATTTTGGCTTTGGAAGGAGCTGCCGAATTAGGCAAAAAGGTTGACCAATACCTTGTCAATTGGTACAACAATGAGGCAAAGACAAATGGAAAGAAGTTCTTCAAGGACACTTTTTTGGTAAAAAATACATGTCCTAGATTTACGACCGGCGACGGCAAAGGACTTATTATCGACAGCATAAGAGGCAAAGATCTTTTTATTATTTGCGACGTAGGCAACTATTCTATAGAATACAATATGTTTGGCACTCCCAACAGAATGTCGCCAGACGACCACTATTCGGATCTCAAGAGAATAATAGGCGCTTGCGCAGGTATTGCCAATAAGATTACCGTTATTATGCCGCTTCTTTACGGCGGAAGACAGCACAGAAGAGTAGCGAGAGAATCGCTTGACTGCGCTCAAATGCTCCGCGAACTCGAGTTTATGGGAGTCAAGGACATCATTACCTTTGACGCTCACGACCCAAGAGTTCAAAACTCCGTACCAATTATGGGCTTTGACAACTTTATGCCCACTTATCAAATTTTGAAGGCTTTACTTAAGACTTTCCCAGAAATCAATATGAAGAAAGACAACTTTATGATTGTCAGCCCGGACGAAGGCGCAATGAGCAGAAATATCTATTACGCTTCGGTACTTGGCACTGATTTGGGTATGTTCTATAAAAGAAGAGATTACGCCAACGTAGTCAACGGCCGCAATCCTATCGTTGCGCACGAGTACATAGGTAACGACGTCAAGGACAAAGATATCTTCGTAGCAGACGATATCATTGCTACCGGCGACAGTATGCTCAAGCTGTGCAACGAACTCAAAGCCGCAGGTTGTCGCAGAATATTCCTTTCGGCAACTTATGCGCTCTTCACGGAAGGACCGGAGAAGTTCCAAAAGGCTTATGACGCAGGTCTTTTCGACGCGGTGCTTTCCACGAATTTGACTTACGCAACCGAGGAACTTTTGCAAAAGAAATGGTTTGTACAGGCTGATATGTCCAAGTTTATGGCTTATATCATTGCCGCTATAGACCAAAACAAGTCTGTAGGTCAGTTGCTTGACCCGCACGACAAAATACACGAACTTATCGAAAAATTTAACGCCGGCAAACCTCAACAGCTGGCTATGGATATAAGCGAGGAGTAAAATGAAAATTGAATGGCTGGGGCACTCTTGCTTCAAGTTGACGGAATCTACAGGGACGACGATAGTTACAGACCCGTTTGCCAAAGAAATCGTCGGTTTTGAGATGGCAAAGACGAGCGCGGACGTCGTGACTTGTTCTCATCAGCACAAAGACCACAATGCAATCGTCAAAGTTGACGGCGAACCTATGGTATTGAGCGAATGCGGTTTTTGGGAAGTAAAGGGCGTTGATATCTCGTCAATGCGTTCTTATCACGATGACAAGCTCGGCAAGAAAAGGGGCGAAAACAAAATATTTAAATTCAGAATGGACGGCATAGACCTTTGTCACATGGGCGACATTGGCGAAGAGTGTACCGTGAGACTTGCAGACGGCATAGGTTCTGTCAATATACTTATGATACCCGTCGGCGGTAATTATACGATTGACGCAAAGCAAGCTAAAAAATACGTCGACATTTTGATGCCCGACGTAGTAATACCGATGCATTTCAAGACGTCCAAGAGCATTGTTGATATAGAAAAACTTGACGAATTTATCGACTTGTTTGACGAAGAACAAATCAAGACCGTTGACGGACAGTCCATTGAATTTGACAGAGCTCACTTTGAAAGCGACAATACGGTAGTCGTAGTTTTCAACGAAGAATTATTTTGATATATTGCTTGCAAAGGCCTTTGAGTCTTTGCAAGCGTACAACAAAAGATTATTTAAATTTTAAATTTCAAACTTTTTATTTCAAAAGTTTAAACGCAAAAATACAAGAAGAATAAAAGCAAACCAAACAACGATATAATATATAACAATGTAAAAAAATTTTTAGGGAGGGAGGGCGACGCCGGTTAAAAATTTGGGGTGGGTGTGGGGGGGGGGTTATGAAATAGGACGGGGGGGTCCCTTAGGGTGGGGGTTGTGGGGGGGTGGGGGGGTGGGGTTTAAAAAAGTGGG
>CAMWQA010000119.1 GCA_947176265.1 uncultured Clostridia bacterium
TATTTGTATAAGAGACAGACTGCGTACTGCCCTTCGGCTATTGCGCGTTGGGGCTCGTCAAAAACTAGCTGTAATCCGTCGCCTTTAATTATTGCCGTAGCCTTTTGCTCTGGCTGGCGATGACGTATTCTTGCCGTACATCTAAAGGTAGTTTCGTTTGGCTTATAGGTAATAAAATTAAATTTGTCGCACTCCAAACGTGAGTGGTATATCATTGATTGGTCGCCTTGAGAGACGTATAGGATATTCTTCTCCACGTCCTTACCCACGACAAACCAAGGTTCGCCGTTGCCGCTTCCGCCTATGCCGAGTCCTTTGCGCTGACCTACGGTATAGTAGAAAACTCCGTCGTGTCTGCCGACAACGCGTCCGTCAAGGGTCTTGATGTCGCCCTCTTGCATGGGAATATACTCGCTAAGAAATTTGCGAAAGTTGCGTTCTCCAATAAAGCATATACCGGTGGAATCCTTCTTCTCAGCCGTGGATAACCCAAACTTACTTGCCAATGCGCGTACCTCGGGTTTCTCCAAACCGCCCAATGGAAATAACACCTTGTCAAGTTGACTTGACGAGAGTTGGTTGAGAAAATACGTCTGATCTTTGTTGGTATCTTTTGCCTTGAGAAGATAGTTGAGTCCGTCTTCTGCGTGCAATATATCACAATAATGTCCTGTGGCAATATAGTCCGCGCCCATTGACAAAGCGTGTTTTACGAATGGCGCAAACTTGATTTCTTTATTACAAAGCACGTCGGGATTGGGCGTCCTGCCCTTTTTGTATTCCTCGACGAATAATTTGAATACTCTCTCGTAGTATTGGTCGGCAAAATCCACGCTGTAATACGGTATGCCAATATCGTTGCACACCTTGCGCACGTCGTAAAAATCCTCGTCGGCAGTGCAACAACCGCTCTCGTCCTTTTCATGCCAATTGCGCATAAAAAGCCCAATGACTTCAAAGCCCTGCTCCTTGAGAAGCAACGCCGTCAATGAGGAATCTACTCCTCCGCTCATACCTACTACTACGCGTTTTTTCATAATTTTATTCTAACACAGGATATATAGTAATGCAAGCAAATGAATTTGCTTGCATTAGTTATAATCGGGTTGAGATTTCTCCATTTCGCTACGCTGCAGTCGAAATGACATAAAAATTAACACCCCTTCCGTCACTTCGTGACTCCTTCCCCTCAAGTGGACGGCAACCACCGCAAAACAAGTCTCGGGCGAGTGCAGAGAGTGCTGTTATTTTTGCCCGCGCTAGTGCGAAATGAAGTCGTCAAGTGTACTTGCCGTATACGTCGACTTCTTGAGACCCGACGTTAGGGCAAAAAGAGCTGCGCTATACGCAGTCGGTAATAAGTCTATGATTTAATTACGTCCGCAATCTTAAACTTGGCTTGCACTATATACGGCTTCGTCGCCGTCCTAGAAAAATATCCGTAAGAGTCCATAATTACGGTGCCGTCTTTCAATATGACTACTCCGCTGTAACCGCAATCCATTGCAGTATAATTCTTGCCGACTACGAGCAAAGCGTCTCCGTTGGTATGCTTTGATACGTCATCGCTTGCAAAACTCATCAAGTCGTCAAAATCGCCTATCCAAGCTACCCAACCTTCGGATTGCCAATTGACTGTGGACAATGCGCTCTTTTTGAAAGAATTGTCTTTCTTTTGAAGTACTTGACGAAAACTTATTATTACTTTGCCGGATACCGGATCGTAATCTGCTTTGTGCCTGTCTCCCGTCAAAACGTTGGGAAGTTCTTTAGGCGAAGTCCAAGTGATACCCTCGTCGTAAGAATAACATATCAACGCATTGCTTACTCTGTTGTTGGGGCGGGCAATCAAAATCAGACAGTCATTGTGGGGATTGCGAATGATTTCCAATTCGCACATGCCGTATTTACCCTCGAGTTGCCTATGCTCTGCAAGCAAGGGTTCGGGAGTACTCCATATCGCGCGATCGCCGTCAAAAGTTAGATAAGTCCTATAGTTGACGTAAGCCTCGGGAGCGTCTTTACCGTAATTTCCGCCGCCTCTGTGGAACGTGCCCATCCATTTGTCAATATACTTTCCGTTTTCTTTAAGCCTAGTAAGCGAACTCATTGCAACTACGCAGTCATACGGCAAAGAGTTGTTGGCTTTCGCCCAATCCTCGCCGTACCATTTCTCAAACTCGCTCCAAGAATTACCCTTGTCCCAAGACACCGACGAATTGAAGCCGTCGGGTAAAATGCCGTCGCCGGCCCAATAGGGACAGCCCGAAGTAAGCACAATCGCCTGCCTGCCGTCGGTAAAGTCAAGACGGTATACGCAAGGCGTCTCCATTGAATTTACCCAAGAAGCGGGCAAATTCGTCATATTCTGCCAAGTTGCGCCTTGGTCTTTGCTTACCTTGCCAATAATAGCGCCCTTGCCGTGCCCCGACGGATAAAAAGTCATGAGCGTAGCGCCCGTACCGTCGACGTCAACTAAATCGGGATGACCGAGGTAAGTATTTCTCTTATCAATAGTACTCTTGCGCGACTTGTCAAGATAAACCATATCAATTTCCATAAGGTCTTTTATACTGCAAAGTGTGGCAAAATATACCGACAACAATACAATAACTAATATCAATGCAACTGCGCCTACACTTGAAGATACGGCAATCAAAGTCTTTTTCTTACTGTTCACAATTTACCCCTATTACTTTATTAAAATAATTATAAACAATATTATATAGATA
>CAMWQA010000120.1 GCA_947176265.1 uncultured Clostridia bacterium
TAACATTTAAATATCGTCTTAAGTTAATTATGCTTTTTAGCCAGATCGCTGAATACTTGTTGCGATTCGTTAAAGTCGACTTCCTTTTCTATCAGGCATTCAACTTTGACGACTCCCGTCGCAAGCATATTTATCGCAGTTTCTATTTCGCCAAAGCCGTCGCTTATGCCGTACACCGACAGATTATTAATAATGATAGGAGATAGGTCTCCTTTGAGAGGCGGTATAGCCGTGTTGTAACCTACGATTGCAACTTTACCGTTTTTACGCAGGTAATGCAACATTTTGCCCACTTCGTCGCATACGTCGCTGCTCAATATAAGGTACTCGACGAGCTTTCCGCTGGTAATCTCTTTGAGTTTTTGCAACACGTCTTCTTCGGCAAAATTGACTGCGTAATATACTCCCAATTCTCTTGCCAAATCAAGTCGGGTAGAGTCGTTGTCAATTACGATAGGGATTGCTTGATAGTAAATACAAAGTTGCGCGATAATCAAATTGATTGAAGTACAGCCGTATAGCATAACGTACTTGGTCTTATCAATATCCAATTTTTCCACGATATTCATTGCGATTGCAATATCTTCGATAAAAGTAAAAGCGTTATCGCTTATGCCAAGCGGAAGCGTATAGATATTGTGCAAAGGCGCATAGACGTAATCGGCAAGATAGCCGTCGTTCTTAAGACCGTTGATTACGTAGTTGCCGTTCTCTAGACGGGTATAGGGGGAGAGCATAACTCTTTGACCCTTTCTCAACGTAATATCTTCGCTTTCGCTGACAAGTCCGACAGCCGTTCGCGTAGGACAAAGCGGCAAGTTGATATCGGTTATTCTGCCTGCAAAGGCGGCAACGTCGCTTTCACAGACGCCAGCGCGGAGTATTTTAATTTTTGCGTACTCTTTGAGACTTAAAGAACTTTCGTCGCTCTCTTCTTCGATAGTGAAATTTTTTGTTATTTTAAAAGATTTCATACGTTCCTTCTTATTATCGAGCCTCCGATTAAGTTCTCGCGACATTTGTTATCAATCTATTCGCGTCACTTACTCGTCGTCTCTTATGGGGTTTCCATAACTTAACTTAAGCAAATTATACCACAATTTTCCACTCTTGGCAAGTACGACTTTTACTTTTGACTCAAAAAAGCGAAAATATAGCAAAAATCGACACAGAGCGCACATTTTTTCAAATACTAATGTATGATATTTGACGTTTTTCAATTATATTGGTTTATTGAAATACCTTATAATAATAAAAATATCAATTTATATTAATACTTTTAAGGTACGGAAGGGCATGTTAGGGCTACGCAATAAAAATATTTAAAAACACTTGAATTATGCTTGACTTCTATAATTATTATATGTATAATCATTGAGTAAAGAATTTTGCAAAGGTAGGTGATAATATGAACGAGAATATCCAACCTAATTATCATGACGTTACTGTCGTTTGCGCTTGCGGAGCCAGCTTTGTATGTGGCACGACCAAGGACGGCGACACGATTAAGGTAGAAGTTTGTAGCAAATGCCATCCTTACTATACCGGCAAGCAAAAGTTGGTAGATACGGGCGGTAGAGTAGACAAGTTCAAAAAGCGTTACAGCCTATAAGAGCTTGCAAGACAAGAAATTGCGCGGAGAGATTTTACTCTCCGCTTTTCTTTTATATGCGTAAAATAACGCAAAAAGTAATTATTGTTGACAATATTACGTAAATATGGTATTATTAATTATATTTTAGGAGAACTAACGATAATGGGCAAAGCTTTGGTAGATGACGCTGATATAAGAATTGTACAACTTGTTTCGACAAAAACAGTTCAATCGAATTATTTGAGCGTTCAAGATGACGCGGTAAATTGCAGTCTAATCAATTTTGTAGAAGATATGCAAAAGCTTGTCATTAAAGTAGCGTCGATAATATCGGGGGTTGCTATTTCAAATAAATTTGAAGATAAGGATTATCAGTCTGCAATAAAGTATCTCTGTAAAAAGATTTTAAAAGATAACAGTTTATACAACAACTTTAACGCTTACTTGAGCAATACGGCAGTAAGCAAAAACAAGCGTAAGAGCGATGGCGCGGATGCGAAAGAAACCATTGTCGCAGGCGCAAATATGTACAACTCCATGATAAAAAAGTTGGCGTCAAGCTTTAAGCTTCGTTCTTTAGAAAAAATTTATATCAACGTTCCGCAAAGTAGCGCAAAGGCTAAGCAAGCCGAAAAGCCGGTTAAGAAAGTTGAACCGGTAGCGCAACCCAAAAAGGTAGAAAAGAAAGTCGTGGTAGTAGCGCAACCTAAGAAACCGGAAAAGATAGCAGAGCCTGTAGAGCAACCTAAAAAGGTAAGTCCAACGCCAGTAACTTCGCATTCTGCAAAATCAAAAGCAACTTTTATTGACGCCGCAGTAGGAACGCTTACGGTAGAACTTAAGCGCGGCGATGGCTGGTACGAGAAAAATTTGCCAAGAAAGGATTATTTTCAATGCTTGTTAGAAATAAATTTTGAGGGCAAATACGAGTTGAAAAGTTCTCAAGTCGTC
>CAMWQA010000121.1 GCA_947176265.1 uncultured Clostridia bacterium
AGCTTATATCGTATGCCCGCTCGTTGAGGACAGCGAGGGACTCGAAGTGTTTTCTGCAAAGATGCTTTACAAACAACTTGTCAAAAAAGAATTGGCGGAACTCAACGTTGGACTTGTCTACGGAAGTATGAAAGACAAAGATAAGAGTGAGATCATGGCAAGGTTTTACGCGGGGGATATTGACGTGCTCGTTGCGACTTCGGTAATAGAAGTAGGTATTGACAGTCAACGCGCAAGCGTGATGGCGGTACTCAACAGCGACAGATTTGGTCTGGCGGCGCTTCATCAACTGCGCGGTAGAGTAGGCAGAAATCCCAATATCAGGTCGTATTGTTTCTTGCATACCTCAAAGCAAGAAGAAAACGAGCGCCTCAATGCTCTTCAAAACAACCGCGACGGGCTGAAAATCGCCGAAATAGACGCCGATATGAGGGGCTACGGCGACTTTTTGGGCGTAAATCAAAGCGGCGGAAGCGGAAAGACAGGAGTGTTTATCAACAAAAGGCTTATCGAAGAGTGCAAAGATATTGCCGACTCTCTTATGCAAGAGGGCAGTATTTATTCAGAATATGACGAGATGCTCTCTAAGTATCTAGACCTTTTGCAAGGCGTGTCACTAAACTAACCGACTGCGTATATCAGCCGTCTTCTTGTCCTAAAGACTGGGACTCCTTCGGGGGCACGTACGGCAAGTACGCTCACCGCTCAGTCGCCGTCTCACGGGCAAAAATACGACTAATCTCCGCAGTCGAAAGATATTTTATCAAGCGGATAAAAAATAAAACAAGTAGAGAAATCTCTCGCCTTTGTCATTCTGAGCGAAGCGTAGCGTAGTTGGAGAATCTCTGATAAAGATACCGATTATATTTAAATAATATCTACCGATTAAATAAATTATTAAATTTTATCACAATTTTTTAATATATCGAATATTTTCCATTTAGCGCTAATATATTTTAACGTACTAAAAATTGGAGGAGTATATGGAAAAATTCGACCTTTATCAGGATATTGCAACACGCACGGAAGGAAATATTTATATTGGCGTTGTCGGACCGGTAAGAAGCGGTAAGTCAACATTTATTACAAAATTTATGCAGACTATGGTCTTACCTAATTTACAGGACGACTATCACAAGCAACGCATCGTAGACGAGTTGCCTCAATCTGCCGATGGCAAAACTATAATGACTACACAGCCCAAGTTTGTGCCCGACGGCGGAGTTGACGTAGAACTTGCGCCAAATTGCAATGCAAAACTTCGCTTGGTGGATTGCGTGGGCTATCCGTTTGAAGGCGCGCAAGGTTTTGAAGAGGGAGACGCCGACAGGCTTGTCAACACTCCTTGGAGCGAAGAACAAATGCCTTTCTCTCAAGCGGCTGAGTACGGTACGTACAAGGTTATCACAGATCATTCGACGATTGGCGTACTTATCTCTACCGATGGGTCTATTCTTGATTTGCCAAGGGCAGGTTATTTGACTGCTGAGAAGAGAGTGGTCAGAGAGATGAAAGAGCTTGACAAACCATTCGTATTGTTGCTCAATTCTAAGCACCCGCAAGATAGCGAATCTATCAGATTGAGAGACGAACTTGCCGACGAGTACGGCATACCAGTTATGCTCAAGAATATTCAAGAGATGACGGCAGGGGATATGACTGAACTTTTGGAAAGCGTACTTTTGCAATTCCCGCTTCGTACGGTTGACGTCAATATGCCCGGTTGGATGCAAGCATTGCCCAGAGAAAGCCAAGTAATATCGCATATTATCGACAAGGTTTGCGACGTGGCAAGAGATATGCAAGTGATGGGAGATTATAAGAAACTTGCAGATATATTCATCGACGACGAGTATCTCCAAGACGAAACTACCGTCAAAGTCGACTTTGGAAAGGGCGTATGCGCTCTTACCGTCACGCCCCAATCTCAACTTTTCTATCGCGTACTCTCTGATCAGTGCGGTATGGAAATAGCTGACGAGTGCCAACTCGTGTCATATATCAAAGAGTTTGCGCAGGCAAGAAATCAATATGAAAAGATAAAGCAAGCGCTTGCCGACGTGGATAATTACGGATACGGAGTAGTTACTCCTACGCTTGAGGATATGCAACTTCAAAGCCCGCAAATCGTCAGACGCGGTTCTAAATACGGTATCAAGCTCAAGGCTTCAGCTCCCGCAATGCACATTATGCGCGTAGACGTAGAGACGGAAGTCAATCCCGTACTCAACACTGATATGCAAAACGAAGAAAACCTCAAGTCTTGGCTTGAAGAGTTTGGCGAAGACGGTCAAGGCATTTGGAATACCAATATGTTTGGCAAGAGTCTCAACGTCATTGCAAAAGAAGGACTCAACAACAAGCTCATGGCTATGCCCGAAGAGGTACGCGGTAAGCTTCGCAAGACGGTAACTAGAATCGTCAACGAAGGCAAGGGCGGAGTATTGTGCATTTTGCTATAGGTAAAGTGATTTAAAAGAGATATACGCATAAAGCGTATATCTCTTTTTG